>NZ_LQYX01000086.1:36213-73793 GCF_001587475.1 Geobacillus sp. B4113_201601 | reverse complement strand
TTGTCGAAAAATATTTTTTGGACACCCCTGAGGGGCCGAAAAGCCTTGATAAATCAACATTTCTAGAGGGAGGGTTGTCATTTGCGGGCAACATGTATTCGTTTCTATGAATTTGGCAGTCCTGAAAACGTATTAAAGTTGGAACATAAACATATTTGTCCACCGGAGAATGGAGAAGTGCTTGTACGCATGCAAGCGAGACCCATCAATCCGTCGGACTTGCTACCAATCAAAGGAGTTTACTCTCACCGCATTTCCTTGCCTGCGATTCCTGGATATGAAGGGGTAGGGATTGTCGAAGACGTGGGTCCTTCCGTTTCCCAAGACTTGATTGGTAAGCGTGTCCTTCCGCTCCGCGGGGAAGGTACGTGGCAGGAGTATGTCAAAGCGCCAGCAGAGTTCGCCGTCGTAATCCCTAATTCTATCAATAATGGTACTGCCGCACAACTCTATATCAATCCGGTTACTGCGTGGGTCGTTTGCACCGAAGTATTAAGACTGCAACCGGGGGATATTTTATTAGTCAATGCTTGCGGCTCCTCGATTGGACGGATTTTTGCCCAGCTCTCAAAAGTTCTCGGATTTCGCTTGATCGCGGTGACAAGAAACGAGCATCATACAAAAGAACTCCTTGACCTCGGTGCTTCTGATGTGGTTGATACATCGAATACATCGTTATATAGAATGGTAATGGAACTTACAAATGGATTGGGGGCAAGTGCTGCCATTGATTCCATCGGCGGAGCGGACGGCGCTGAACTAGCCTTTTGCGTTCGTCCTGAAGGAGTGTTATTAACGATCGGTCTTTTATCAGGCACCCCTGTGAATTGGCTAGAAGTGTCGCAAAAGACGAAAGTCCATGTAAAACTGTTTCATCTTCGCCATTGGAATCAACAAGCATCCGTACAAACTTGGCAAAACGTTTTCTGTCGTTTAATCGCCCTTATACATGAAAAGAAGTTGCAGTTGATGACACCTGCTTCCTATTATTCGTTGCATGAGATAACGAAAGCTATCCGTGCAGTCGAATCGGCACCATTCAATAAAGGGAAAATCTTTTTGACGAGTACCTAAAAATGGTTTTTGGTGTTTTCTTTGCCTAACGCTTGGTCGGAGATGTCGCGGGTTCGAATGGATCTTCGTTAGAATAGAGAAACGCAGACAGCTTTTGAGCTTGCTGCTGGGCTAATATATCTGAGTTTTGTTTGAAGCTCTTTTTTAGGGGGCCATCTTGTGACTCTTTGGCGCTATTGGATCGGTGACGGATCGTTGTCGATTGCTCTAGCGATGTCGGCTACTTCGGGAGCGGTCAGCCCGGTTCGTTTCGCCACTTCGTGAATGGTCAAGAATTGGTTTTAATCCTCACGGCTGAATGAACACTTCCGTTCCGTTCGGGACGATCGAGGCGAGCTCGAGCACGTCTTTGTTGTGCATGCGGATGCAGCCTTTGGATACGTATTTGCCGATTGAGGACGGGTCGTTCGTGCCGTGGATGCCGTAATGGATTTTCGATAAGCTGAGCCACATCGCGCCGAACGGTCCGCCTGGGTTGGGCTGGCGGTTGACGATGACAAAGTCGCCGACGGGGGTGGCGGTGACCATTTTGCCGACGCCGACGGGATAGGTGCGGATCGTTCGTCCTCGATACTTTAAGGTGAGTTGCCGGCGGCTGATCGATACATGGATCGTATACGGAATCGAGCCTTTGGCCGGAAGGTGGGGGATGAGGATCGCTTGGCCGGGAACGATGACGGACGAGGCGGTAAGGCCGTTGGCGCGAAGCAGCGCCGCGACGGACGTGCGGTAGTCTCTGGCGATGGATGCGATCGTTTCCCCGCGTTTGACGATATGTTGATACATTTCCATTTCACTCCTTTCTCGCTCGCTGGAGAAGTGCCATGATAGCAGTGAATGAAGAACTACGGTGGTTTATGAATTGTAAGAAAATACGATGCTCCATTTCCCATTCTTCTTCGCGACAAACACGTCTTGATGGAGTTCAAACACGCCAAAAACGCTATGAAACGTCTGGATGACGCGGATGCGGTAGACGTCTTGGAACGGTTTTTGTTTGTCTGACATCGACCAAGAAGACAAGTGCTCCACTTCGTCAAGGTGGTATTCGAACGTCTCGGCGCTGAAGTCTTGCATAAAGATGTGGGCGCGGCGCTGGATGTAGACGTCTTTTGGGAATTTCGTTTTCATGAGCGGGTGAAACAGCTCCCAAGAGCTGCCGAAGTCTCCTGCTTGTTCGTAGCGGTAAAACGTATCAACGATTTCTTTTGCCTCGTTCCGTTCGCTCAAAAGAAACAGAGACAAGATCGCCACCAACACGGCGACGGCAGCGAGAACCGCCACCCCCGTCTTGGCTCGGATCGTTTTTTGGCGGTAGCGTGGGAACATCGAGTCTTCTCTCCTCTCTGTTATACGATATGCGTGATCGGCGGCGGATATGGCAGGAAAGGGGGCGGGATTGACATACGGCCGTATGTTTTCGTTAAAACATTCATCAGATTGTAGTACAATGGATGGTAGGAGTCGTAATGATGCACGGGCGTGAGAAACGGCGGTTGGTCTGATTGGAAAGCAGGCGGAAAGGCGGAGCGGTTAGAGCTCCGTTTTTCCTTTGGCGTTCCCGGGAACATCGAATAGGCAGGAGAGGTAGAGAGTGATGAGGAAATCATTCATTTATGCGCTGCTAGTTGGGATCATGGTTGCTTGGGGATTGAACGTGACGGCGTTGAAAATTCTTGTGGAGCATTTTTCCCCGGTGACTTTGACGGCGTTTAGGATTTTCACGGCGGGGGTGGTTGTGCTTTTGTTTTTATGGGGGATCGGGCGGCTTGAAAAAATCGGCTGGAACGAAGCAAAACAGATCGGTTTAGCCGCCATGTTTAGTGTCGTCGCTCACCACTTTTTTCTTGCGTTGGGTCTGACGAGCACGACGGCGGTGAATGCGGGCCTTGTTTTAGGGCTCGTGCCGCTGGTGACGGCGCTGTTGGCGATCGTGTGTTTAGGCCAGCGGCCGACGCCGTTTCGGTTGCTCGGCATCGCGCTTGGGTTTTTTGGGGTTGTGTTTGTCGTCGCGAACGGCAACGGCGGCCTCGGCCATTTGTCAATCGGGGATGTGTACGTCTTTTTGGCTGTCTTGGCACAAGGAATCAGCTTCATTCTGATCAAAAAGGCGACGGTTGAGGCGCGGGTGATGACAGGGTGGATGCTTGTCTTTGGGTCGCTTTGGCTGTTTGTCCTAAGTTTCGCGCTTGAACCGCATGGCTTGTCGAGTTTGAAAACAGGCACGCTGCCGCTTTGGCTCATTTTCCTCGCTTCGGCGGTCGTGGCGACGGCGCTGGGGCATATGTTTTATAACCAGGCTGTGCAACACCTTGGCCCCGCTGAGTCGGCGGTGTTTATCAACTTGAATCCGCTCTTTTCGCTGCTTGGGGCGCATTGGCTGCTTGGCGAGCCGATTTCATGGATGCAGCTGGCCGGTTTTCTCTTCATCGTCGCGGGCGTGATGCTCGGCAGCGGGGGGATGGATGACGTGATCGCCCGTTTCCGCCGAGCGAAAGTTGCGGCTGGGGGAAGGAAGGCGGGGCTGGGGTAGCGCGCTCCCCGCGTTGACGCCATGCGCGCAAGGAGGAAACGTTCGTGCGGAAAGAAGCAGATAGGGGCTTGGTGTTTGGCTGTCTCTTCTCGAAAAAAGACGGCCATTTTTTTACCATGGGCAGGATTTTGCCGGATGATGCCGAAAAGGAGAATACGAAACGTATTCTTGTGAGGTGAATGTATGGCGATCGATCACGACCGGCTGTTCAAAGAGCTGTTGCAGACGTTTTTTGAGGAATTTGTGCTTCTCTTCTTCCCGGATATGCACGAGCATATTGATTTCAACCATTTGTCGTTTTTGTCGGAAGAGCTGTTTACGGATGTAACGGCTGGGGAGAAGTATCGGGTAGACTTGCTGGCGAAAACGAAGTTCAAAGGGGAAGACGGATGGATCATTGTTCATGTGGAAAACCAAGCGTACATCCAATCGTCGTTTCCCGAGCGAATGTTTCTTTATTTCAGCCGCTTGTTTGAAAAATACCGCGCTCCGATCATTCCGATTGCCGTCTTCAGCTATGATGCTATCCGCGATGAACCCTCTTCGTTCACGCTCTCCTTTCCGTTTGGTGATGTGCTTGACTTTCGCTTTTTCCATGTGGAGTTGCCTAAGCAAAACTGGCGCCAATTCATCCGCACCGACAACCCGGTGGCGGCTGCGCTGCTTAGCAAAATGGGGTATACTGAAAGTGAACGAGTGGAACTGAAAAAGCAATTTTTGCGCATGTTGGTGCGTCTCGAGCTAGATGAGGCCAAACAGCGTCTGTTGATGGGCTTTTTCGAAACGTATGTGAAGCTGTCTGATGAAGAAGAACAACGGCTCCGAAGCGAGGTGGAACAAATGGAGACGAAAGAAAAAGAACGCGTGCTCGAATTGATCATCTCATATGAGCAAAAGGGAAAAATTCAAGGTCGAGAGGAAGGACGGGAGGAAGGGCGCAAAGAGGGAGCGGAGCAAGAAAAACGGCACATTGCGAAACGGATGCTGCGGAAAGGGTTTGATGCGCAAACGATTCACGAACTGACCGGATTGTCTGTGGCGGAGATTGAGGAAATGAAACAAGGCGGCTTCAAGTGAATGGAAAGGAATCGCCGCACGCTGCTTGGCAAACAGGCGGGGCGAAAGACCAGCCCCGCCCTAGTGCTTCTGTTTCGCTGCCGTTGATTCCCGTTTGATCAGTTTTGTAGACAATAGCACTTCCTGAAATGGTTCGTTCGGATGGTCCCACCGCCATAGCAACAATTCCACCGCTCGTTTGCCGTAGCGCTTCAGGTCGATGTCGACGGTCGTGATTTTCGGCGTCGCGATTTGCGACAGCTGTCCGTTGTCAAAGCTGCAGACGGAAACGTCATCGGGCACTTTTAGCCCGTGTTGCTGCAGGCTGGTGCTGACGAAAAAGCCAAGCCCGTCATTGACGCAAAACCAGGCGGTCGGCTGCCGCTTCAGTTCGCGGATGTAGCCTGCGATGACCGTTTCGTCCTCTTGCGCCTGACAGAACATCCACTCCGCGTTCGGTTTCACTCCATAGTCTTTCAGCGCCAATAAGTACCCTTCATACCGCTCTTGATAGCTTGGCGAATAGTTGACGTCGCCGACAAACGCAATGTCGGTATGGTTGAGCTCCAACAAATGTTGGACGGCCATATACGCCCCGAACCGATTGTTGGTCAGCACCGCGTCAGCGGAAATGTTCGGGTGGTGATGGTCGACCAAGACGGTCGGGATGCCAGTGGCGACGATTTGTTGAATGTACTCGGTGCTGATGTGAGAAAGGACGATGATGCCGTCCACGACCTTTTCTTCAATGAACGAAGGCAGCAGGAGTTGCTGTTTTTGTTGTTCATTGACCGATTGGATGTGCAGCCTCATGCCGTGTGATAGTGCTTCCTGTTCAATGCTTAAGTAGATTTCGCCAAAAAATTTCAGCGAAAACGTGCGATCCGAGGCGATGAGGGCGATTTGCTTCGACGGTTTGCCGCGCGACTTCGCGCGGGAGGCGGGATATTCATATCCCATTTCTTTGGCTACACGCTTCACAAGCTCCCTCGTTTCTTCGCTGACCCCTTCTTTGCCGCGCAGCGCTTGAGAGACCGAGTTTTTGGAAATGTTCAGCCGATCGGCGATGTCTTGCATGGTGATGCGTTTTTTCATTCGTTACCTCCACTGATTCGCTATTTTTGCCCTTCGGTGATTTGAGGCGTCGACAAGGACGGCCGTTATGGTTTTTCGCTTTCCTAATCATCAAAAGTATACATCGAAATCTGGAAGGTTGGCTCCCCTTTCGCAACATTTGCTTGCTTTCTCTAGTTCAAGTATATCCCTTGTGAAAACGAAAGACATTCAATCTCTCGAAGCAAATATATACGGAATGATATTGTAACGTTACAATTTTTATTTGTCAAGTTGGTGAATGTCTTCTAAAATCATGGTTTTTTCTTGTCCTTTCTGTGAAAATCCCACGCCGGTGAGTTGCGATTTTCATGACTGGGTGGCGGACAAAAAGTTGCCCTATGGATCTTTTTCTGTAAAAAAGAAGTTGACTATTTCGTGGAATCATGAAATAATGTCATTGTAATGTTATAAAATACCGTTACAAACATTCATTTTCAGTTGACAAGTTTGTCTGTCTCTATGATTTGTCATGGGGAGGGGAGGAGCGGGGTTGTCTGAAGCGACTGTTTATGTAAGCGTTTTTACATCTGCTCATCAATCCAAGGGGGGAATGGACGATGAAAAAGCGCAAGTGGTTCAAACTGGCTTCGTTGTTGCTTGCTGCCTCGTTGATCGGAACAGGCTGTCAAGGACAGACCGGGAATGAACAAGGACAGAAGAAGGAAGGATCGACCGTACAAATTGATTTTTGGGCGGCGCCGAATCCGACGCAGCAAGCATTCTGGAAGAAGATGGCGGATCGCTATATGAAAGAGCATCAAAACGTGAAAATCAAAGTATCGCCGATGCCGGAAAGCCCTTCTTCGGAGGCGGGCATTCAGTCGGCGATTGCCGCAGGAAATGCGCCAGTCATTTCCGAAAACATCTCCCGTGGGTTTGCCGCCCAATTGGCGGACAGCCGGGCGATTGTGCCGCTGGATCAATTTGAAGGGTTTGATGATTTAATCGACAAACGGCAAATGAAAAGCACAATTTCAACATGGAAGTTCGCCGATGGCCATCAATATGTGCTGCCGATTTACTCCAACGCCATGCTGTTCGGTTGGCGAATCGATATTCTAAAAGAGTTGGGGTATAACGCTCCGCCCAAAACATACAGCGAAGTCATGGAAGTCGGCAAAAAGCTCAAGGAAAAATATCCAAACAAGTTTCTATGGGCAAGAGCCGACTTGGTCAAACCAACGTGGTGGGCGAGATGGTTTGACTTCTTCATGATTTACAATGCGGCGTCAAGTGGGGCGCATTTCATCGATGGGAACAAGTTGAGTGCGGATCGTGATGCGGGTGTGAAGACGCTCCAGTTTTTCGCTGATTTAAGCAAGAACAAGCTCGTGTTGACGAAAGAGACGAAAGACCCGTTTGAAAGCGGTGTGTCGGTGATGTCCGATTTAGGTCCGTGGACGTTCCCGTATTGGGCCGAGAAGTTTCCAGAAATGAAGTTTAACGAGAAATACGTGTTGTCGATGCCGCCGGTGCCTGATGGCATGGACCCGTCGCAGGCGAAAACGTTCGCCGATACAAAAGGGCTGGTCATTTATGCTTCGGCGACAAAAGAACAGCAACAAGCCGCGTTCGATTTCGTTAAGTGGGTGTATGCCGATCCGCAAAACGATTTGGAATGGTTGAAAGAAACGAACTTGCCGCCGGCGCGGGACGACTTGTCGACGAACAAGGCGTTTGCCTCCTATTTCGAGGAGCATCCGCAGCTGAAATTGTATGCGGAAAACATTCCGAATGCCATCCCGCCGATGGATAACGCCAAAATGGTTGAGCTTCAAGAGCTGATCGGCAAAGAAGCGTTGAATCCGGTCGTCAAAGGCGAGAAAACCCCAGAAAAAGCGTGGGAGGACATGGAAAAAGCGATCAATGGGGTGTTAAAATAACATGAATAAACATGCGGCAAAAATGGGTTGGCTGCTCGCCAGCCCATACCTTATCTATTCCGCTATTTTCTTTTTGATCCCCCTGTTTTGGGCGTTATTTCTCGCTTTTACGAACTGGAACTTAATTTCTCCCGAGTATGAGACGGTGGGAATGCAAAACTTCCTTGACGCCTTCTTCAGCCCGAGCGTGCGGGCCGCGTTTTGGGTGACATACAAGTTTATGTTGATGTTTGTACCGATCGTTATCGCCGGCTCGCTGTTTTTGGCGCTGATCATTCACCATCTGCCTCGGTGGAAAGGGCTGTTTGCCGTCGGATATTTTCTGCCGTATTTGGCGTCGGGGGTGGCGTCATCGATTGTCGTCAAAGGCGTCATTTCCTACAACAGCCCATTGAATCAATTTTTGCGGAACGCGTTGGGCTGGGATGTTGACTGGCTCGGCTCGCCCATCTTAGCACCGCTCGTCATTGCGCTTATGATGGCTTGGAAGTTTGTCGGATATTATGCGTTGTTGTTTTTGGCCGGCTTGGAAAGCATCCCGAAAGAAGTGTATGAAGCGGCGGAAATCGATGGCGCGGTTGGCTGGAAGCGGGTTTGGCACGTGACGATTCCGATGTTGTATCCTTCGTTTTATACGGTGACGATTTTGGCGGTTGGTTTGATGTTTGGCATTTTCACCGAACCGTATGTGCTGACAGGCGGTGGGCCGGAGTATGCGACCCATACGTGGCAGCTGGAGATTTACAATCAGGCGTTTGAAAAATTGAATGCGGGTTACGGAACCGCGGTCGCGATCATCAATTCGATCGTCACCTTTGCGTCGATTTTCGTCTTTCGCAAGGTGTTGGAAAAATGGGGTGGCAAACATGGTTGGGAGTAAACGATGGAAGGTTGGGCTGCTTTATGTGTTGGCGTTTGCCGTTCTGTTCGTGATGGTGTTTCCGTATTTGTACATGGTGCTCGGCTCGCTTTCCCCATGGAATGAGGTCGACCGAAAGCTCATCCCGTCGTCGTTGACGCTTCGCTCGTATGAATGGCTGTTTCAAGGGGGAGAAGATGTCGTGCCGCGGCCGTGGCTTCGGGCGTTTTTCAACAGTGTGCTCGTCACATCGGCGTCAACGCTGTTGATGTTGGTGACGGCGGTGATGGTGGGCTACGCGTTGTCGAAAGTGCCGTTTAAAGGGAGGCAGTGGGTCAATAACGCCATTTTGTTTCAAATGTTTTATCCGTCGATCATTTTGCTCATTCCGTTGTTTCTGATCGTCCGGTATTTCGGTTGGTACAACACGTATTGGGCGATGATTTTGCCAAAGGCTGTCAACTTGTGGGCCATCTTTATGTATACGAACTTTTTCCGCAGCATTCCCGATGAATTGATCGAAGCGGCCAAGATGGATGGAGCGGGCCATTTCACCATTATTCGCCGCATTGTCTGGCCAATGTCGCGCTCGATCACGACGATCATTTTCTTGTTCCTTTTTATGGAACGATGGGTGGAACTGCTTTGGGATATGCTTGTTGTGAATAACGAAAAGATGCTGACGTTAAACGTATTGTTGGCGCAAATGTTTGGACCGTACGGCGGCTATCCGGGGCCGATGTACGCTGCCTCGGTGCTTCTCACGCTGCCGATTTTGATTTTGTTCCTTTTGTTTAGCAAGAATTTTAAAGAGGGCATGCAGTTCATATTAAAATAATAGAACGATCATGATGGAAGAGGGAGCAGGGAGAGACGTGATGCAGACAAGGACGCCGACAAGGAAAGCATGCAAGACATTGCTTGAGGAATTCCAGCGCGCACCGCAGCCGCTGCGGGTGGAGAAACTCGTGTTTGCCGGCGTTGGCGGGCGGGATGTGTACAACATTTCTGCGCCGTTTGCAGACGGTGGCGAACGGGTCATTGCTGGACGGGTGGAAGCAAGAGACAGTGAGCAATCCGAAGTATACTTTTTCGTCGAGCGTGAAGGGACATGGGTGCCGCGGGAAGGGGCGCCGGTGTTTGCGCTGCAGGATCCGTTTGTTTCGCGGGTGCACGGGCATTTGGTGTTTGGCGGTGTGGAGGCGTTTCCTCATCCTGTGTTGCGCGGGATGTTGTATTGGCGGACGGTGTTTTACCGAGGAACGACGCTCCATGATTTGACGCCGTTCTTTACGGGGCCTGATGGGATGAAAGACATCCGTCTTGTCGAGCTGCAGGATGGATCGGTCGGGGTTTTCACCCGTCCGCAAGGGAAAAAAGGCGGACGCGGAAAAATCGGATTCACCCGTGTCGGCTCGCTTGAGGAACTGACGGTCGAAGCGATTCAAGACGCCCCGTTGATTGATGGCCAGTTTGCGGACGGGGAATGGGGAGGCGCCAATGAAATTCATTTGCTTGCCAATGGGTTGGTCGGCGTTCTCGGGCATATTGCCTGCTTTGATGAGGAGAGGAACCGTCATTATTATCCCATGGTGTTTGCGTTCAATCCGGATACCGGGGAAGCGTCGGACATGGAGTTGATTGCCACCAGAGCCCATTTCCTCGACGGCCCGGCGAAGCGGCCGGATTTGGCGGATGTGGTGTTTAGCGGTGGACTGATTCGCAAAGAGGATGGCACGGCCGATTTTTATGCTGGAACAAGTGACGCAGAAGCGCAAAAACTAACGATTGTTGATCCATTTTCGAAATACGAAAGGCAGGGGTGACGATGCACCTTTACCGCTACGAAGAAAACCCGCTGATTACACCGAACGATGTGCCGCCGTACCATGACGGATTTGAAGTGATCGGGGCGTTTAACGCTGGGGTGGCGAAATTTCAAGGGGAAGTGTTGCTGCTGCTGCGGGTGGCTGAGCGGCCGGTTGCGGATGACCCGAACGTGGTGAAGGCGCCGGTGTGGAATCCACGGACGGGGAAGGTCGATGTTTACGAGTTCCGCAAGGATGACCCGCGCTATGATTTTTCCGACCCGAGGGTCATTAAAGAGGCAGGGTCGGAGCGGTTTTTGTATTTGACGTCGCTTTCCTATTTGCGCCTCGCCCGCAGTCAAGATGGGCGACGGTTTGCGATTGAGGATCGGCCGTTCGTCTATCCGTCCAATGAGCTTGAGACGTTTGGCATTGAGGATCCACGCATCACATGTATGGATGGAACGTACTACATTTATTTCAGTACCGTCTCACCCAAAGGAGTCGGCGAAGCGATGGTGTCAACGACGGATTTTCGGACGGTTGTGCATCACGGCATGATCTTCGCGCCGGAAAACAAAGATGTGCTCATTTTTCCGGAGAAGATCAACGGCAAGTATTACGCCCTTCATCGGCCGGTGCCAAGAAGCAACGGCCGCCCTGAGGTGTGGATCGCGGAGTCCGACAATTTGCGCTACTGGGGGAACCACCGCTTTTTGTTCGGTTTGCGGGAAGGAAAATGGGACAGCGCCCGCATCGGCGGCGGGGCGGTGCCGATCAAGACGGAGCACGGCTGGCTTGAGCTGTACCACGGGGCGTCGGAAGACCACCGCTACTGCATGGGCGCGGTGCTCCTCGATTTGAACGATCCATCGAACGTTCTCGCCCGCTCGGAGCGGCCGCTCGTCGAGCCGGAGGCCGATTACGAAGTGAACGGCTTTTTCGGGCGCGTCGTGTTCTCGTGCGGAGCGCTCGTTGAGGGCGATGTCGTGAAAATGTATTACGGCGCCGCCGATACGTCGATGGCGTGCGTCGAGCTGAAGCTCGGTGAGATTTTGGATTCGCTTGTGAAAGTATAATCGTAAAGTTGCCCGCCGGTGGCGATGCCAGAATGGAAACGCCCGAACGGCCGGGCGTTTCTTTTTGGGTTGGCGCAACAGTTTCGTTTCTTTTCCATTCCACAGGATTTGGTATAATAAAAACAACGCAATTGTTCACCATACAATGGTACATCGATGTGAACATCGAAGGATATAGTTCTAGAAGGTCGGTGAAAAGGCGCTGATTCCCTTCATCAATGGGAGAATGAGTGAAAAACAGGATTGATGCAACAAAGTTTTTCTCATGGAGAAATGATATTGTACAGCCGTATACACGATGAAATCATCAGCCTCTTAGAGAGGTGGTGAAAAACGGCTGTTTCCCCTGATCGATGGGGAAGGTGTGAAAAGGAGTATCGATGCTACAGGGTTTTTCTATTTGAGAAACGGGGCTGGTAAGCTGCACTCTCTTACCATCACCGCGCTTCAAGATGGCTGGTGAAAAACGGTTGTTTCTTTTGAGCAATGGGGGAGCGTTTGAAAGACGATCCTGATGCGACAAGTCTTTTCTATATTTGAGAAACGGGTTTGATCAGCGGCTTGCTCCCTTCAATCACCGGCCTCCTAGATAGGGTGCCAATGATTGATCATCGTGGAATAGAGGAGGAACAGCAGAAATGAAAAAGGTGCGAAAAGCCATCATTCCGGCAGCAGGACTTGGAACGCGGTTTTTGCCCGCGACAAAGGCGATGCCAAAGGAGATGCTTCCGATCGTCGATAAACCGACGATTCAATATATTGTGGAAGAGGCGATGGCATCCGGCATTGAGGACATTATCATCGTCACCGGGAAAGGGAAGCGGGCGATTGAGGACCATTTTGACTACGCGTTTGAGTTGGAACAGATTCTCAAGCAAAAAGGGAAGCTGGATCTGCTGGAGAAAGTGAAAGAGCCGTCGAAGGTCGACATCCACTACATTCGCCAAAAGGAGCCGAAAGGGCTGGGGCATGCGGTTTGGTGCGCGCGCAATTTCATCGGGGACGAGCCGTTTGCGGTGCTGTTAGGTGACGATATCGTCCAAGCGGAAACGCCTTGTTTAAAACAGCTCATTGAGCAGTATGAACAGACGTTCAGTTCGGTGATCGGCGTCAAGCGCGTGCCGGAGGAAGAAACGCATCGCTACGGGATCATCGACCCGCTTGAGCAGCAAGGACGCCGCTACCAAGTTCGTCGCTTCGTGGAAAAACCAGCGCCGGGCACGGCGCCGTCGAATTTGGCGATCGTCGGACGATACGTGTTGACACCGGAAATTTTCTTGTTTTTAGAGAAACAGGAAGTTGGCGCAGGTGGGGAGATTCAGCTCACGGATGCGATCGGGCAGCTCAACGAAATTCAACGTGTCTTTGCCTACGAGTTTGAAGGAAAACGGTACGATGTCGGAGAGAAGCTCGGCTTTATTGAAACGACGATTGAGTTTGCCTTGCAAAATGAAGAGTTGCGCGCCGATTTGCTTGCGTTTTTGGAGCGGATTGTAGCGGAGGAGAAGCGGTGAGGACGAGCGGCGAACTGGGGGTGCATGCCAAACGCGGCTCGCCAAAAATAGGCGAGCGATCTGCATGAATGGCGAACCGTTTGATGGCGGGATGTTGGTGATCATCTAGGCTGGATTGCAACATCCGCTTGTACGGTGAACCGTGTGCTCTGACGCATGGCGGCCTTACAAGTCGGAGCAGCACGGAAAAACCGATTGCCCGGCGTGTGTTCGCTTCGTGAAATTTTTGTCGAAATGTTCGTGTTGTTCCGCGAAAATGGGACGTTTACAATGAAATCAGAACAAATGTTCTTTATTGGATTCGTTGCCATATAAAAGGAGAGGGCAGGTGGACTCGGTAGGATTCGAGCGTTTGAGATTGAACATTTCAAAAACATTTGGCGCATTCAATTGGACGAGCTAAAGAGTATCAATTTGTTTAGTGGGAAAAACAATGTTCGGAAAACGACGATTTCAAGTTCCGGGTGTATTTTTTCTCAAGATCATTAACACGCGGGGCGATCATATAGACCGAAAATGGCCGCAAGAGGAGGGTAGGTATGGCTCGCATTCGCATTGAGCATTTTGGGCCAGTGGGGCTGTTTGATGAGGAGATTACCGATGTAACGATTTTGATTGGTCCTCAAGCGAGCGGAAAAAGTACGATTAGCAAACTGATTTTTTTCTTCCGCTCTATTCCGGATGAATGGGTAAATTATTTGCTTTCGTCCCGACAAACGGATGAGCACAGCCCGTTTTTTGAGTTCAATAAATATCTTAGGAGAAAATTTGTCGGTTACTTTGGAACGACAAAACATATGAAACCGTTTCACATTCGTTATGAATATAGTGACGGAAAATTTGTGCGTCTTGACTTGAAAGATGGTTATGTGCAAATCCACTTTAGCGATTCCTTGAAAAAGGGGATTTTAGAGACGTTCAAGCACGTTATTCAGCTAAAAAAAGAGACGCAATATCAAGAGCGGCTGTTGACTGATTTTTGGAATGTCTCATCTTGGAAAGCGCGGCAACAAAGTGTTGTGGAAACAATTAAAACGTCTATTGATGAAGTATTTGGCGATTCGAAAACATCGATCTTCATTCCGGCAGGTAGAAGTTTAGTCGCGACGTTGTCCGATCAGCTGCAAGATATTAACCCACGGCAACTCGATGTCTTGACAGAACAGTTTATCGAACGAATTAACTTGCTGAAGAAGATGTTTTCGCAATCGTTTGAGGAAATTGTCGAGGATCGGAAAAAATTTTCGACAGAGAAAATTGACTTTGAGGCGATTCGGTTTGCCATTGATATTATTGAGCGGGTGATGAAAGGAAAGTACATGTTCTCTGACCATGGAGAAAAAATCTTTTTTAATGAAAGAGAGTATACAAAGCTAAAATTTTCATCCTCAGGGCAACAAGAAGTAGTGTGGATTTTGTTGCTTATATTCACGGTTATTTTGGAACGGCGACGAGTGTTTATGGTTATTGAGGAGCCTGAGGCTCACTTGTACCCGAGCGCGCAAAAAGAAATGGTCGCCTTGTTTGCATTATTGCTAAATGCGACGGATAATACGCTAGTGATTACGACTCATAGCCCATATATTTTATCCGCTTTCAATATTTATTTGTACGCGGCCAAGATGGGAGAAAAGCTGGATCGACGCGCCGATCCGATTGTGGACCGAAAGCTGCGCCTTTCTCCGGAGCGGTTAAAGGCCTACATGCTGGAGAGCGAGGGAGGGAGATTCCGCTACCGAAGCATTATCGATGATGAATTACGGTTGATTCAGGCCGAAGCGATCGATGAAGCATCATCTGCGATCAACCGTGTACTTGATGAGCTCATGGAGGCGGAGGAAGCGGGGGAGTAAACATGTGGGTTGTAGAATGGGAAAGTTGTTTGCAATATTGCGACCATCGAAAATTAGCTGTTGTTGAGGAAAACGGAAGAGGGGTTCGTTTCGTCAACAAGAAGGAAAAGAGGGTGGCCCTGTACCGTGTAGACGGTTGTCTGCTTAAAGAGGGGGTAAAATGCGATTTTTTATTTTTAGTGATAGAAGGAGATCGGGCATTTTTCATCGAACTAAAAGGGTCTGACCTTGAGAAAGCCGTACACCAGATCACCCGAACAATTGAACAGTTAGGGAAATGGTTGCCTGGATATATATTCGAAGGGAGAATCGTGACTACCCGTGTGAGGACGCCCGCTTTGAAATCGACTTATTTGATTAAGCTGGAAAAAATGTTGAGGAGAACGGGCGGGACATTAGTGGTAAAGGCCAAGTGGGACGAGGTAAACGTATAGGGCAGGAAAGAGGCAAACGATATGGATGATTACCGGCTAAAACGGATTTATACCCCGGCCGAACGCGATGATGGCATCCGCATTCTCGTTGACCGCCTTTGGCCGCGGGGCGTGGCGAAAAGCGAGGCGCACCTTGACCGATGGATGAAGGCGATCGCCCCAAGCTCGGAATTGCGGCAATGGTTCGGCCATCGGCCCGAGCGGTTTACCGAGTTTGCTAGGCGGTACGAGTGGGAGCTTACGACAGACGGGACGAAGCAGGCGTTGGTGAAGGAGCTGCTTTCGCTTTCGGGAACGGTGACGCTGCTTTATGCGGCGAAAGATGAGCGATATAACCATGCTGTTGTGCTGCGGGAATTTTTGCATCGGTGCGGCCATAACGGAGCATATGGGAAGCGGTGCGAACAGATGGAATGACGATAACGATCAACCTTGGCGGGAGGGATGAACGGTGATACGCGCCATGGTCGGCGATTTGACGAAGGTGGAAGGGATCGAGTACATTTGCAATGCCGCCAACGGCATCGGGCCGATGGGCGGCGGGGTGGCGGCGGCGATTCGCCGAGCGGGCGGACGCGTGATTGAGGAAGAGGCGATCCGCATCTGCCAGGCGCAAGATCCACAGCCGGGCGATCTGTATGTGACCGGAGCGGGAACGTTGCCGTTTCGCGGCGTGATTCATCTTGTGACGATGAAGCAGCCGGCAGGAGAGACGTCGTATGCGATCGTTCGCCAATGCCTCGAGCGGCTGGTCGCGCACTGCCGGGAGCACGGGATCAAGAAGGTGGCGCTTCCGGCGCTCGGGACAGGTGTCGGGGGTCTTGACAAAGAAAAAGTGGCGCGGTTGTTTGTCGAGGTGCTCGCGCCGGTAACGGATGTGGAGTTTGTGGTCGTGGACATCGATGAGTCGTTGATCCGTCACATTCAGCCAGATGAATAAGGAAGAAAAAGGGCCTTGACAACGCTTGGCCCTTCTTTTTTGGCAAACAATAACGGGTTTCACAATTCTCCATATCATATTATAATATAACACACAAACGAGTTTCATGGACTTCCTTGTCTAGCCTAGGAGGTGGCGCTGCCATTCCTGTCCGATGAATGGGAATTGGGGAAAAGGAAGTCAACGAGCGTTTCCTGCGCAAGCCTGTTCAGGGACAACAGCCAAAAACAAGGCGCACGGCGTTTTTGGCAACGCCTGGAGGGATGATGATGCTGTTCCAATCACCGACATTGAAGACATGTCAAGTGTTAGTCGATGAATTCCGCTTGGCCCCACAGCCGTTTGAGCCGCAAAAATTGCGCTTTGCGGGTGTTGGGGATCGAGACGTTTATAATATTTCCGCGCCGTTTGCAGATGACGGCGAGTTGGTCATCGCTGGCCGCGTTGAATCGCGGGACAGCGAACAGTCGGAAGTGTACTTTTTCGTGGAGCGCGATGGGGTTTGGATTCCGCGCGAAGGAGCGCCGGTGTTTGCCTTGCAAGATCCGTTTGTGGCGCGCATTCACGGCCAGCTTGTGTTTGGTGGGGTGGAAACGTTTCCGCATCCGGTGTTCGACGGCGAGTATTGTTGGCGGACGGTCTTTTACCGCGGCCCGAACATCCGGGGGCTGAAACCGTTCGCGCAGGGGCCGGACGGGATGAAAGATATTCGGCTTGTCGAGCTGAAAGACGGCTCGATCGGCGTTTTCACCCGGCCGCAAGGGGAAAAGGGCGGACGCGGAAAGATCGGCTTTACCCGCATTTTTTCGCTCGATGACTTGACGCCGGACGTCATTGAAGCCGCTCCGCTGCTTGACGCCCAATTCACCGATGAGGAATGGGGCGGTGTGAATGAAGCGCATTTGTTGGCCAACGGGCTTGTTGGGGCGCTCGGCCATATCGCCTGCTTTGACGAGCACGGCAACCGCCATTACTATCCGATGGTGTTCGTATTGAATCCGGAGACGATGGAGCGCTCCGAGCTGGAATTGTTGGCGCTTCGCTCTCACTTTTTGGATGGGCCGGCGAAGCGGCCGGATTTGACGAACGTCGTCTTCAGCGGCGGCTTGATCCGCAAAGGCGACGGCACCGCCGAGCTGTACGCCGGTGTCGGCGATGCCGAGGCACAAAAAATTTCCTTGATCGACCCGTTTGTCAAGTACGAGGCGCAAGAACTTGATCGGATGTATGCTTCTGTCTAAACGGAAGATGAAGAAAAAAAGGATCGGCATTAGTGGGCAGACCTTTCATGAGAGCTGTTTCCAGCCGATCCTTTTCTATATTGTCCGGCGGATTTCTTTTTCGATTTGTTGAATCTGTAATTCGTCCAATGATTCGGAATATAGTAGAATGGGAATGACCGAAACGGGTGTGATCTATTCAGCAACCATTACGACAGCTCAACGAGGTGAAATACATCCGATGAACGAACGCCAGAAAGAAATTTTACGGATCTTATTATCGGATTCGAACCAATATGTTTCTACCCAGCACCTAGCTGACGTGATTGGCTGCTCGGAGAAAACCATTCGGAATGACTTGAAGGTGATTGAGTCTGATCTGTTGCAGCATACGAATGCGTATTTAGAAAAAAAACCTGGGACTGGGGTCACCTTGCACATTCATGAGGGGGAGCGGGAAAAATTATACCAACGGTTATATAGTACAACTCGCTTGATCGATAGCCAAGAAGATCGTTTAATGGAAATGGCTTATGAGCTGTTGCTTGGAACGAGTCATGTCACTTTGCAATCGTTGGCCAATCGATACTACATGCCTAAGAGCGTGCTAAAAAAAGAGCTGCATCAACTGGAGCAATGGCTCGAAAAGTACGGGTTGCGGCTCGTTTTAAGGAAAAAATTGGGGCTGATCATCGATGGAAGTGAACGGAATAAACGGGCCGCTGCCGCCAATCTTTGCGAACTTGCCGGTTCCTTCACCAATCGCTCTTTTGTGAAAAAGCAATTTCCTGCCCATGAAGTATCGGTGATTGAAAACGTGCTCAGTGAGATCGAAGTGCCGCACCATATGACATGGATAGATGAAACGAGGGAAAGCCTGTTAGTTCATACGTTGATTGCCTTGAAACGAATCAAAATGAACAAGCCGATTGGCCCTGTATCGAACAAGGACGGGATTCAAAAAACAGATGAGTATGCATGGATGGTGGGGTTTGTAAAACGATTAGAGCCCTATTTTGCTCTTCGTTTTCCAGAAGAGGAAATTACCTTGTTAACGATCCACTTGTTAAGTGCTAAATTGCGATACTCGCCGTCCAAAGAAGTGGGGATATTGTTCGAGAACGAGCAGTCTATCCATTTTATTGTCCAGTCTTTGATTGATTGCATGTCCCGTTTAACAGGAATTGAGTTTGCGCTTGACAACGAACTGAAAGAGGGACTATTTCTCCATTCAGCGGCAGCTTTCCATCGTTTGATTCACGGGTTGCCGATTTCGAATCCGATGGTCAGTGAGATTAAAAAAGCGTACCCTTATATGTTTGATCGAGTGATTGCTGCGGTGACTGAGCTGAACTCCCAGCTTCCGTACAAGATTCCTGAAGAAGAGGCTGCTTATCTTGCTTTACACTTCCAGGTTTCTTATGAACGATTGAAAAAAGTTAATGCACAACATCAACATGTCCTAATCGTTTGCCAACTCGGGATTGGCATGTCGCAGCTGATTCAAACGAAATTGGAGAGCCATTTTCGCGATTTGCATATTGTTGGGAGTGTCAGGAAAGAGGAAGTGGATCGTTATGTGCAGCAGCAGCGTATTGACCTTATTATATCTACGGCACCTTTAACAACCAGTGGTGTGCCGGTTATCGTCATTTCTCCTCTCCTGCCGAAAAGCGACCTTAAGAAGGTTGAACGTTTTTTGAAATACCGCTACGATCAAGACCCTAAGACGGATCAACTAGCGCTTTTTTCTTTTTTACAGTCAGGGGTTATCGTTCTTCAGTTAGAAAAGGAACACCGATATGAGGTGATTGAGGAATTGGCAAGCGCCCTGAATCAATTCGGTTACGTAGAGGAGCAGTATATTCATAGCGCGATCATTCGAGAAAAAACAGCAGCTACTACCATCGGTTCGGGTATGGCCATTCCGCATGGCGACCCGCGGTTTATTCGGCAATCATCCATCGCTGTCGCCACGCTAAAACAACCGCTCGATTGGGGAGGAGAGAGCGTTCAGCTCGTCTTTTTGCTCGCTGTAAAAGAAAAACGTGGGTCGACGAAACAGTTGTTTCGGGAATTATCATGGTTGAGCGAGCATCCGGACATGGTGCAAAAACTAGTGAAAGAGACAACCCGTGAGCAATGGCTCAAGGTGCTTCATTTGTGTTTGAAAGCCATGGACTGAGTGAACAGAAGTCGTTATTTTGACAAAAAACAACGTTTTACCGCATATTTCGGTAAAAATTCGACCTTTTTACAAGCGAATTTCCTTGTATAGTAAAGATGAAAACGGTTACTGAAGCAGAGAAAGGGGAATTCGCATGAAGGTGTTAGCCATCACTTCGTGCCCAAATGGCATTGCTCATACGTATATGGCCGCCGAAAATTTGCAAAAGGCGGCGCAGAAACTCGGGGTCGAAATGAAAGTAGAGACACAAGGCTCCATCGGTGTGGAAAATGAGCTGACGGAGCAAGAGATTCGTGAGGCGGACGGCATTATTATCGCCGCTGATAAGACGGTGGACAAGTCCCGTTTTGTCGGAAAAAGATTGATCGAAGTCGGTGTTCAAGAAGGAATCCGCCATCCGGAAAAATTAATCCAGCAGTTTATAGACGGAACTGTACCGGTATACAAGCCCAATCTGAAATCAGTCGAACAGTATAAGAAAGAAATGAAGTCGAAGCAAAACCCTATTTATCGTCATTTAATGAATGGAGTATCGTACATGATTCCGTTTGTTGTGGTCGGCGGATTGCTGATTGCTTTGTCGTTAGCCATTGGCGGTGATCCGACAGGAGAAGGCTTGCAAGTGAAAAGTGAATTTTGGAATACGGTATTAAGTGTCGGTAGTGTTGGATTTACCTTCATGGTTCCGATTTTAGCGGGATTTATCGCGATGAGTATCGCGGATCGTCCGGGATTGGCGCCTGGAATGATTGGCGGTTATATCGCCGCTAACGGCAGTTTTTATCATAGTGAGGCAGGGGCTGGATTTTTAGGTGGAATTGTTGCTGGATTTATTGCTGGATATGTAGCGAAATGGTTGAAATCGTGGAGTGTACCCAAAATGATTCAACCAATTATGCCCATTTTAGTGATCCCGATTTTGTCAACATTTGTGGTCGCAGCGCTGTTTATCTATGTGATTGGCCAACCGATCTCAAGCATGATGGGCGGGCTTACTCACTTGTTAAATAATATGCAAGGGACCAGCAGCATCGCTTTGGCGCTGATTTTGGGCGCGATGATCGCCTTTGATATGGGTGGTCCGGTGAATAAGGTCGCTTTCCTTTTTGGCGCGACGATGATTGGGGAAGGCAACGTCTATATTATGGGAGCCATTGCAGCTGCCATTTGCATTCCGCCTCTGGGCATGGGAGTGGCGACGCTATTAAACAAGAAAAAATATGAGAAAGAAGAGCAAGAAGCAGGGAAAGCAGCTTTGGCGATGGGACTTGTCGGTATCACTGAAGGTGCAATTCCATTTGCGGCGAAAGATCCGCTGCGGGTGATCCCGTCCATTATGGTTGGTTCGATGGTTGGAGCGGCCATTGCTATGGTAAGTAAGGTTGGTGATCATGTGCCGCATGGAGGTCCTGTCGTGGCTGTGTTAGGAGCGGTGGACAACTGGATCATGTTTTTCATTTCTATTGTTATCGGTGTGATGGTCACTGCCTTGATGGTGAACATGTTGAAAAAAGATGTTCAATAGCGGTAGACAAGTAGTGCAGAAGGAAAGGGGATTGGTTACGATGACATTATCCGATTTAACAAGCCTAGAGTTGATTGACATTGAGCTACAAGGAATCACAAAAGAGCAAGTGATTGATGAACTAATCGGAAAGTTAGATCGCGCAGGAGTAATTGAATCCGCTCGGAAATTCAAAAAAGCGATCATCAAGCGGGAAAAAGAAAGTTCGACAGCGATCGGTTTTTCGATTGCGATTCCGCATGGAAAATCAAAAGCGGTGATCAAGCCGGCTGTTGCTTTCGGATTGCAGAAAAATGGTGTGGATTGGGACGGTTTGGACGGTACACCGGCTAAACTTATCTTTATGATCGCTGTTCCCGAAGAAAGCGCGGGCGATGAGCATCTTAAAATTTTACAAATGCTGGCGCGCAAGCTGATGGATGAAACGTTCCGGGAACAGCTACTGACCGTGCAAACGAAGGAAGAGGCCTACAACCTCTTGCAAACAATCGGTTAAGTAAAAAGGCCTCCCATTGCCCCGTCTGAAGCCATCAGGTATACTGAGAAAAAAGGGGAATGGGGAGGGGCCTTCGTTGTCTTTGCCGCTTGCTTCTGGTGTGTCGTATGAGCGCTATTGGGTCCTGCGTGAACAAAGCGATGATCGTTTAGAGTATATTGATGGGGCCGTGTATATGACCCCGTCGCCAAGCGTTCGGCATCAGCTCATCTCGAGCCGCCTTCATTTTCCGTTCAGTTTGTTTTTTCGAGGAAAGCCGTGCGATGTGTTGGCAGCGCCGCTTGATGTGGAACTGGTCGATGAGCAAACAGGGGCACGACATGTGGTGGTTCCGGACTTGACGGTCATTTACGGCGAAAAAGGGCTGGATGGAGCGAAGTATATCGGGGTTCCGCCGTTGATCGTCGAGATTCTCAGTCCGTCGAACCAGGCGCATGATCTTGTCACAAAGTTCAATTTGTACATGGCGTGCGGTGTCCATGAATATAGGATAGTCAATCCGATGAAACAGGCTGTGACGGTGTATGTGCTCAATAAAGAACGGCTCTATGAGCAGGCGGATGTTCAAGTGAAAACAGGAACGGTTCGCTCTATGTATTTCCCCGGGTTCGCAATCGATATGGCCGAGTTGTTTCATTGATAGGATGCCGAGAGGATGGCTTGAAAGCGAACAGCGTGGGAGCAATCCCACGCTGTTTCTATGAAAATTCCACACCGACGATCCATGGTTTTCATGCTTGGGTGAAGAGCACCCCATTGCCTATGGAATGGATTGAGGCGGCGTTCATCGCCCGCGTGATGTCCCTTTATGGCTGCTTTTGCCGCTTTTCCCGCTCTTTCACTTTTTCTTCCATCCGCTTTAGCAATTTCTCCCACGGGTTTTCCACTGTTTTTTTCTTGCGCTTTGGCTTTTCTTCCGTCATGATCAGGCGCCTCCTTTCGCTGCGGCGGATAAGGCGAGCAAGTCGCGCAGTTCATCGTCGGACAGCTCGGTGATCCATGCTTCGCCTTCGGTGATCACATCGGCGAGCGCTTGTTTTTGTTCCAGCATCTCGTCAATTTTTTCTTCAATCGTCCCGGTTGTGATCAGCTTATGGACGTGGACGAATTTCGTCTGCCCGATGCGGTAGGCGCGGTCGGTCGCTTGGTTCTCGACGGCCGGGTTCCACCAGCGGTCGAAATGGATGACGTGGTTGGCGGCGGTCAAGTTGAGCCCGGTGCCGCCCGCCTTGAGCGACAGGAGGAAAATCGACGCGTGTTGGGCTTGAAACTCCTCCACCATTCGGTCGCGTGTTGGTTTCGGGACGCCGCCGTGCAAAAACAGCACCCGCTCATCCAACAGGTCGGACAGCAGCTCTTGAATCATTTCCCCCATCCGTATATATTGGGTGAAAATCAGGCAAGACTCGTTGTTCGCCCGAATTTGCTCGACGAGTTCAACGAGTTTTTCCAGCTTGTGCGACCGTTCGACCAGTTGGCGCGGTTGGCGTTCTTTTAAATAGAGCGCTGGGTGGTCGCAAATTTGCTTGATGCCGTTTATCATCTGCAAAATCAACCCGCGCCGCGCAAACGGGCTCGCCGCTTTCGCCCGTTCGAGCGTGTCGTTGACGAGCTGCTCGTACAAAGCCGCCTGCTCCGCAGTGAGCGGACAGTATTCTTTTTGCTCGATTTTATCCGGCAAATTGAGGGCGACCGCTTCATCGGTTTTCGTCCGCCGCAACAGAAACGGACGGATGAGCGCTTGGAGCGCCGCTTTTTTATGGGCATCCCCCTCTTTTTCAATCGGACCGGCAAACCGGCGTTCGAATTCGGCGGCGCTGCCGAGGTAGCCCGGATTTAAGAAGTGGAAAATGCTCCAAAGCTCGCTCAAACGGTTTTCCACCGGCGTGCCGGATAGGGCGATTTTATGGTTGCCGTTCAAGCGGCGGATGGCGCGCGCCTGCTTCGTCTGGGCGTTTTTGATGTTTTGCGCTTCATCAAGGCAAATGGCATGCCAATGGATCTGTTTTATATCGTCATGATCCAAATGGGCAAGGGGGTAGGACGTAATGACGAGATCAGCCTCCCTTGCCGCCTGCAAAAAGGCATCGTTTCTCGCCCGGTTCGGCCCATGATGCACGTAGACGCGCAAAGTGGGGACGAAGCGGGCGCATTCCTTCTGCCAGTTGCCGATGACACTTGTCGGGCAAATGAGAAGCGCTGGCGCGTTCGGGCGCTCGGTGTCGTTGACGTAAGCCAAATAGGCGAGCAGCTGCACCGTTTTGCCGAGCCCCATGTCATCGGCCAAGCAGGCGCCGAAGCCAAATCGCCGCAAAAAGACGAGCCAGTCGACGCCGCGTTGCTGGTACGGACGGAGCACGCCGCGGAACGATGGTGGCACGTTCGCGCGAGGGAGCTCATCGATCGTTTGCAGCTGGCGGATCAGCGCCCGGAATTGGTCATGAACGTCGATCTCGATGGGGATCTCTTCATCTATTGCCTCTTCGCGTTCGTTGGCTTCCGCCAATAACGTTTGCGCGACGACGTCATGAATCGGCACCCCTTCTTTTTTCGCCTTCTCCATGAGCGCTTGGGCGCGACGGACTAAGGCGGGATCGAGAATGAGCCATTGGCCGCGCAGACGGATGAGGCGCCGTTGTTGTTCGGCCAGCGCGGCAAACTCTTCTTCCGTCCATTCGATGCCGTTGGTGGCCACTCGCCAGTCAAACTCGGAGAGCCGTTCGAGTCCAAAGAGCGATTCCGTGCGGACGGAAGGGGACAGCTTCGCTTTAATCGACAGCTGCGCCTGGCGGATGTCATGCCACCAGTCAGGGAGTAGCAGCCTCACGCCCGCTTCCGTCAGCTTTACGCTTTCTTCCGATAAAAAGCGCCACGCTTGGTCATCGGACAATTCACGAAGCAAAGACTCGTTTTCATCGCCAAGCCACGGCACGATCGCCTGAATGCGGTGAATGGCCCTAGCGACCGATGATTCATATGGACGCCAAGCGCGCGGCAGACGATCAAGGGGAGCGATGACGCTGTCATCGAGGGCGAGGGCTACCGGCTCGAGCGTCCATAATTCCCCGTCCTTCTCAGGTTCGGTAAGGCGCAGGCCGACGGTAAACGGCGGTCGGTCGCCGAGCCACCCGATTTGTTCGAGCCAGTCCTCCTCTGTTCCGGTCCATTGGTCGCTCTGAGCGGCGATCAATGGATACGCGCGGACGATTTCGCCCCAGAGGCGGCGGAGTTCCGGGTCGCGGGAGAGCCAGTCGGCGATCGCCAGCGACCGCCATGTGGCGACGAACGGATCGGGGTCGTCGTCCGCGCCGCGCCAACGGGTGCGTCCCGCCTCGTTCCATGCACCGCCTGTGTTTTTCCATAAGGAAGCATCAGGAAGGAAGCGGCGCTCGCGCACATCGTTCCAGATGTGATTCGCCCACGCTTCCAAGCGGGCGGTGAATTCGTCTGCCCATTCAACGGCTGAAAAGCGCGAATGCGGACGCAACGCGAACCAAGTGAGCGCTTGCCAAGGCGATAACCGCACGATGTCGTTTTCGATTTCGATCATCGTGCCGTAAAACGTTTCTTCATGCCAAGCCAATAACGGTGAAACCCATGAAAAGGGATGGGTGGAACCGGAGAGCTCGAAGCATCGAAGCTCTTCATTCCACCGGCAGGAAATTTGAATCGTCTCCAATGCTTTCATGGAAGCAATTTTCCTTTCTTCAATTCTTCATGAAACGCGCGCAGGCGCGCCGTCTGGGCGAGCAGTTGCTCCAGATAGGCCTCCCATTGATCGAGCCGCTTGGTGGAGCGGTACTGAGCGCGCAACGTTTTCAAATAACGGACAGCCTTTTGGTAGCTCGAGCGGTTTTTCTCGTTGAGCAGCTTCACCACTGTGCGATGATATAACGGCATGACGAGCTCTGTCCCGCGCGCTTGCAATGTTTTGAGCATCGGCGGAGGCAGCTCATCGGCGGTGATGTTCGCCCATAAGAATAGATCCACCAGTTCCTGATCGCGTCTTTGTTTATACAAAAAATGAGTGTACTCGTTGACGCTGTATGGGAGGCTGCGCTGCAAAAACTCTTCCCATGCGCCCGGGCGGTTTCGGTGGCGGGCGTACATTTCGAACCAGTGCGCGGTTTCCTCTAAAAAACTGCTTCGGACGAAAGCCGGAATATGCGAAAGGTAAAGCGGCCAGTCGGGCTTTATTTTTTCCCAGACGGCTTCAAACCGCTTTAGGAGGCCGTTTTGGATGAATCGTCCGAACCATTCCGCCAAAAACACGCCTGCCTGATCGGGGAACGCGCGGTAAAGCGCGATCGCTTCGTCGTCTTCGCCAAGCAGGAAGGAAAGATGAGCAGCCGCCATGGCGGCGCGGATGTTGTCTTGGCTTTTGGCCAGACGAAGGAGTTCGGCCCGTTCTTCTTGGCGCCAGGCCGGCTTGGTAAACAGCGTTTCCCAGGCGGTGGTGTAAAGGTCATAACCGAACGATGCCAGCTCCCCTTCCCAAAACAGCCCATCGCGAACGTATAAAATCGTCTGTTCAATCAAGGCGTTGAGCGATCGCGGCGGCGACTGGGTGGAGAATGCTTCCAAGGCGGCCAAGGCGCGGCCAGCGACATAGTCGACGTCCTGATGCCACGAAAATTGCCGGTAAGAACCGAATCCGCCGTCGCTCCACCCTTGAGCCTCTCCGTACTCGCGAAGTTTTTCCAGCAAAAACAGAGCGGCGTGCAGCTCCCGCAACGGACGGGCGCCGGCTTGCCTTCCGTTGTTTTTGCCTAGCTTTGGGAGGAGCTGGAAAGCCAAGCGATACGGCCAGTTGGTTCCGCTTTGCTGGCGTGCGAAAAAGTCTTCGTACTGTCGCTCAAATTGGTCCCACCAGTCTTCAACGGTTTCATGGGCAACGACCGGAAGGCCTGCCGTTTTCCCTGTCCGTTTCGCAGCCGGCGTGTTTGGTTCATTGGCGGCCGGTTCTTTTGGCGCGGCGCTGATTTGCCCTTTTTTCCAAAGGCGAAACAGTTCTCCGTTGTCAAAGACATTGCCGTAGACATAGAAAAATAGCGCTAAAATATGCGGACATAACCCTTCCGTCGGACAAGGACAGCGATGGCGGCGGGCGACCTTGGTCAAATCAAGCATAACTTCGTGAGGGGTGATGTCGGAAACGACCCCTTCCACTTCATGGCTGTTGACGACCATGACATTATAAACAAGGCCGCTTCTGGCTAGGTCGCGCCCTTTTTGAATCAGATGGTGGAAGATGGAAAATGGGAACTCCTTTATCAATTCGCTCGCCGCCTGTTGCAAGAGCGGTTTGGAAACGGTGGTTTGCAGCATGTCGGTTCGTCCTTTCCGTTCATTTCCCTATCACTTAATTATAGCATGTCGAGATGAAGAGTGCTATGCGATTCGCGGTGGAAGCAACTGGCGTTTTGATGGGTGGCTACGAGGGTTGGTGATTGAATCCTAGATACGACTTTGCCATCTCATTTCTCAACTAGAGAAACCTTGTTGCATCGGTCCTGCTTTTCGCGCGTTCTCCCATTGATGAAGGGCAGCAGTGCTTTTTCACCGGCCTTTAAGGAGGCAGAGAAGATAGAGAAAAACGATGGGCGACAAAATCGACAAAGTTCAGCGGGAAAGCGCCACTCATTTTCCAACAGAGAGTTGTGAAAGCAACATGTTCCGTTCATGATTCCTCCTCGGGAAAGAAGAGCTGGCGATGATTGCTTTTCTCACAAGTGGTATAATGGAAATAGGCAAAGCCTTAAAGGCTGGTGATTTAAAGGAGACGGGCGGCTAACCGGCCTCGTTTCTCAAATCGAAAAGATCTATCGCATGGGGATCGCCTTTCACACGTTCCCCCATTGCTCAAGCGAAACAACCGTTTTTTTACCATCCTTCTTCGTTTTGTGGAAACAAAGAGGCAACCATATAGATACGCGGCGTTGACTGACGTTTTCAAAAAGAATGAAAAAGGGGTGTATGAGACATGGCGATTGGTCGGAATGATCCATGTCCGTGTGGAAGCGGAAAAAAGTATAAGAAATGTTGCATGAACCAACAGCAGCAGCATGAAATTCGACGGGTGCGGCAGCGCCGCTTTTTTGAGCAAAAATATGAGTTGTCGCAAATGGTGCAGCGATTTCTCGAGGAATCGCTGTCTGATGATGAACGGAAAGCGGTAACCCGCATGTTTCATCAAATCATCGAACAAAAGCACCATCGTGAAGAGTTGAAGATGTTTGAGACGCTCTGGCGTTGGTTCCTTCATCGTTATCCAAATGGATTGCGCGGCATTGAGTGGTTTCAACAGGAAAAAGGTCGTCGCCTTTCCCAAGAACTTAAGGAAATGGTGGATCGCTGGGTTCGACTTGTGCCGCGCCTTGTGCAATGGGTCGATTTGCATGATGAAGGAGGGATAGCGGTTGATCGGCTGACCGGTGAGAGACTTCTGATGCCGTATTGCGAGACATTGGAGGTTGTGCGTCCATGGGGCGGCATGCTTGCTTTTTTGGAGCCGTTTGACGGCGGGTATTACGTCTGTGGTGTGTCATCGATTATGAACCCGAATGGCGTGAAACGGGCGGAAGAGAACATTCGCTCTTTGTTGACGCAAACGGGCTGGTCATATGACAAGGTAGTCGTTGAGCATTTTCTCGATATCATCGATGGAAGTTATCTTTCGATGTCGGACGGCAGACAAGAGGAGCGAACGAAGTGGACGTACGAATATGAATGTAAGGACGCCGCTGGGGCGGTGAGGAAGCTCGCGTCGATCGGACGGGCTCACATTGACAGCGACGATGGGAAAACGGTGGAAGGTTCATGGTGCACCAATGTGTACCATTATATCGCGTTGTTTTCCCCTGAGCCGGTTCGTGTGCTTGAACTGGGCGGGTCATTATCGGCTCATCGGTCGCGCTTAATGTTGTCTACCGAGGACGAACGAACGGCTGCACAACTGGTATCGCTGCTGCGGGCGTTCGGGTATTCCCCGACAGAGCGCAACCGGCAGACGGAAGTCGTTTTGCGCCCTAAAGG
This sequence comes from Geobacillus sp. B4113_201601, assembly GCF_001587475.1. Lineage (NCBI taxonomy): Bacteria > Bacillati > Bacillota > Bacilli > Caryophanales > Anoxybacillaceae > Geobacillus > Geobacillus sp. B4113_201601. The sequence goes on along the minus strand of NZ_LQYX01000086.1, from coordinate 45,180 downwards.
GGTAGAAAACGTTTCGTTTCACATTGATTCTACACCTAGTTCTCCCCTTTGGGTTGGAACGCTGGCCGCGTTTGCCGTTCAATTGGAAAAAGCCCTTCATGTCCCGCATGAGCAATGGAATGGGAAAACTCCTCATGAAATGGCGCGTCAAGGGCATGTTCAAGAAGTCGAGGAGTGGCTGAAAGGGTATGAATTCCATTTGTTTAACATACAAGAACGAGCGAATCTGCCGTTGTCCATAGGGGTGAATCATATTCGCTCCCGCTATGGCTTGCCGCCATCTCCGTTTAAGGAGCCGTATTATTTTGCGGATTTATGGAAAACGGTATGGCTTGGTCCTAGAGAAACCGACACGCTATTGATTCGCACGGAATGGGAAGGGATGTTTTTCACAGAGGATTTGTTGGCGTTTTATAACGAAATCGCCATGGAAAAGACGGAAGAACAGAAGGAAGCCGGTTCGCGCGTGGTTTTGCTGCTGTGTGAACATCTAGCGAGCCGGTCGATTTCATCGTGGGAAGACGTAGGAGAAGGGGATTGGAAACAATTCCTCGTTGAGCAAATTCCAACAAGATGGAGTTCGCTTCCGAAGCAAACTGTGAGTCAAGCGCTTGATATGCTTCCTGAGTTGGCCGGCTGGCTGGACAGCCGTTATGGAACGAAACACCAAAAGGCTGTTTGTGCCATTTTGGAAGAGGTTAGAAGCGAATTAGAGCATTGTTTCGCGTTGTTGGATGAATGGGGAACGGAGAGAAAAGAAGAGAAGGAAAAACGGTTAGTTTGGCAACTCGTCGGGTTGTTTGGTTTCCCTACTCCTTCTTCCGCTCATTTTTCTATGTACTATGTTAAGGGTATAGAACAAGGGAAAGCGGTGGTTGATTGGATCGGCCATAATCGTACGGTGACATGGGATGTTCCGGAACGGGCACAGCCGCATCTTTTGCCCGGGATGTATATCATAGCCACGGCAGGTTGCCATGATGAGATGGGCGATCCAGTTCTCGTTTACCCGCCGGCTTTCTCTCCGTACTTGGAACCGTGGCTTCAAAAGTTGAAAGAGTGGTTGGACAGGGTGAAAAAAGAAGTGCCCGCGTCTCAAGAGCGTGTGCGCGCATCGGTGGATCGTTTAACCCGCCGGCCGTAGACATTCCCGGTCAATGCGAAAGCGACCCCTGTCTCGCAAGCCGTCAAGGGTCGCTTTCGAGTGTTGCCATCGTCTCTCATCCTACGGTTTCAGCGGCGTGGAGGATCAAAATTGGATGTAGGCGAGCCGTTTGTTAGCCTCCTCGACGTCAAAGGCGTCCGGGTCGAAATCGTCGCCTTTCATATCAGACAGCCACTCGAGCCGTTCAATCAGTTCTGGGTCGGTAAGGGAGTCTTTGTTTGCTGCTGATTCGAGCAGCTCGAGATAACCATAGACGCCACCGCAATCCTCGGGAGGACACGCCCGTTTTCCTTTCAGGCAAGTGGCGCGTTCTAGCGGTTTGGAGAGCGTTTCAATCTTTTCGACGGTGATGTTGTGGCGCCAGTAATCACCAAAATCGTAAATGTACACAAATTTTTGTTTTTCTTCCGTCAACCATTGCTCAAGCGTGGTGCGGCGAGCGTCCTCGAGCGTTTTCGCGAACCCGTGCAAGCCCCAATCGTCGGGAATGCCGATGACGATCTCGCCGAATTGGAATTCATATAAATGTGCTTGCTCCCATCCCATCGCTTCTTGGATGACCAAATGAAGCTGGTCAAACGTGGCGTGCCCAGGCACAAGGACACGGCGCCAAATGGGCGGACGGAAGCCGCTTAATGAAATTTTCAGCTGGTAGGCGGTTTTGGAGCGGCGCGGTTTCTTCGGCGGTGAGCTTTTGCTTTTTGGCGCTTCCACCCAACGACCGCGCGGGCGGGCAGATTCTGTTGAACGGAGCTTCGTCATCAGTTCGTCAATCAAATCCATGAGTTTTTTTTCTTCCATGAACATCGATCTCCTTGTCGGCTTGTTTTTGTATACTTATAGTTTAAACTATTTTTTCAAAAATCAAAATCAGTAAGGCGATCGTGATGTGAGTAAAAGAGTTGTGGGTGACGTTCAGGAAGTGACAAGGGTTGCGCGCCTTTGTTCGCAACCCTCGTCGGGGCCACTAAGCGAAGCGCGGTAGAAAAAAGCAGCTCTCTTGACTGACTCTAGGAGGCTGGTGAAAAACGGTTGTTTCTCTTGATCGATGGGGGAACGTGTGAAATGCGATACCGATGCGACAAGGCTTTTCTATTTGAGAAACAAGGTTGGTAAGCAGTCTGCTTCCTTAAATCCCCAGCCTTCTAGAAGGTTGGTGAAAAACCGCTGTTTGCCTTGATTGATGATGGAACGCGTGAAGAAGATGATGCAACCAGTTTTTCTATTGGAGAAACGATTCTGAGAAGCGGTTGCGTGAGTCAATCACCGGCCCCCTAGGAACAAGGACTTTTTTCTTTTTTGTGCTAACTATGGTACAATATAGACAACGGTGAGGCCGAATTTAAAAAAAGTAGGTGACGATATGGCGGCAGTGTCGAGGAACGCCCTTTGCCCGTGCGGAAGCGGGAAAAAGTACAAGCGTTGCTGCGGAAAGGACGAAGTGGTGTCGATCGATTCGTTAATTGATCGGGAGTTAGTCGAATGCATGCACGATGTGCTATTGTTTGCGTCAGAACGGTATGAGGATGAGATTGTCGAAGTGATTGCCGAACGCCCGTTGGAAGATCGACCGGAGGTGCTCGATTCGGCAGTGAGTTTATTTGTGACCAATTGGGTCATTTTCTGCCGTCCGGTCGATGAAAAAGGAACGACCATTTTTTCCGCTTATATGCGAGATCGGCGCTATGCCCGCTGGCGGCCGGCTGTACAGGCGCATGTGGCACGATGGGCAGGGACGGTGCCGTCATTTGATGAGATCATTCATTTCGATGAGGAACGGCGACAGTTGCTTGTCCGCGATCTGTTAAGCGGGAAAGAAAAGCGCGTCTACCTGTTGGCGGCGCAGGAATGGCCGGAAATGGAAAAAGGCGATGTGCTGCTCGGATGTCTTGTGCCGTACAACGAGGCGTTTACATATTTTTCCGCAGTGTTTCCGTTGTTGAAACAAAGCAAGGAGCGGCTCGTTCGGGCGCTGCAAGTTGAGCAGGAGCGAAGCGGGAAAACGGGGGAAGAGTTTTTGCGCCACTCTTTCCCGCTCGCGTTGGATGCGATGATCAGCGAGTTTTTATGGCAGCTGCTCGATCAGATGGAGTGGGACGACCCGGATGAAGAGGCGGTCATTCTTGAGCTGAAACGGCACGAAGCGGATGCACCTGCGTTGCTTCTTAGCCAGGCGACGATGTTTTGGCACATGTATTGCGCGCGCGAAGCGGTCGATATCGAGAATCCCGCCGTATATGCGGCGGCGCTCCGCTTTTTTGCCGGACAGATGATCGAAGAAGATCTCATCAGCGAGGAAGAGGTCGCGAGACGGTATGGGGTGTCGGTCGAGGACATCGAATCGACTGCGATGGAGTTTCTTTTGTTCAGCCTTGAAACGTTCGATGAGGAGGACGATGAGGATGAGGAATGGTCTGATGACATCTGGTGGGACGATGACGCCGATTGGCTGGATGTAGCCATCGACGAATGGCTGGACAAGATGGAACAATTGCTTCACCGCGACGGTTGGGATGCGGATCAAGTGAACCGGCTGATCGACGAGGCGATCAACAAGTGGAAAAAGGACGGATTGCTTCAAGGGGTTGATGAAGAGGAGTTGCGTGAAGAGCTCGAGCACTGCGTCTTTGAAATGTTTGCTGAGCGCGGGTTTTTCTAAGAGGCTGGTGATGGAATCGTGGATATGGCTTCCTAGAATCGCTTCTCAAATAGAAAAACCTTGCAACAATGCACACTTTTATTCATCAACCATAAGGAAATCACCGTTTTTCACCAGCCTTCTAACGGATTGTACGATTTCGTCGTAAGCGGGCGGTCAAGGGACCCATTTGTAGTGTTCACCGCCGACAAAACGGTTGGGCAGCGGAAAACGACTGTGTTTGAAAAGGATCGTCATTTCATGAACAGCGCGGTGCAAACAGTACCATTTGACAAAATCGAAAAGGTGCAAGCGAGGATGAAGTCTCTTTTCCTCGCTTTTTCTTCTTTATTGAGAAGAATGATAAAAACCGCCGTTTTTCCGATGGAAACGACGCACATCTTGGGCGTCAGTTTCCGCGATTAAGAAGGCAACTGTTTGCTGATTTGCATATCTTTAGAACTTCATTTTCATGTTTGGGTGGAGCGTGAGGCGTATGGGACGCGTGAACATAGAGGCCGATGCAGCAAGTTTTTTCTGCTTGAGAACGATCCTAAGAGGCCGGTGATTTAAGGGAGCAAGCCGCTTGTCAAGGTCCGTTTCTCCAATAGAAAACCCTCGTCGCATCAGGATCTCCTTTCAAACGATCCCCCATTGCTCAACAGAAACAACCGTTTTTCACCAACCTTCTAAGGCGGTTGTGGGAGTCAATCACCGGCTTCATGGGGGATTCTGGAAGAACAGCAAGAAAGTGTTCCTCGCTATATGACAGCGCTCGCGGTTTTTTGTTGACGGCTGTCGCACTGACGGGCATTGTGCGGAAATGGGGCGTCCGTTGTCGTTGGAACGCCTGTGCGGCCGCTTGTTCTGTCGAGCGGTTTTTCTCGCTGACAGACAGGAAATCCGCTTCGATGCGCGAACCATATAGTAGAATGAGAGACAGCCGGGAGGGAAGGTAGATGAAGCGGGGAGGATGGCTCGCCGCATGGTTTTGTTTATGTTGGATTGCGGCTTTGGCTTGGCCGACAGGAGCGGAAGGGGAGAAGGAAAAAATAGAACGGTTTGTCGTCGTGACCACGGATGAGTTCAACGTTCGCCAAGGGCCGGGCGTGCCGTACCGCTCCGTGGCGATCGTTCACCGCGGTGAGACGTATCCGTCGGTCGCGGAGGAAGGCGGTTGGATGAAAATCCGTTGGAAATCAGGACAAATCGGTTGGCTCGCAGCCACGTACGCCGCTCCCGTCGAACGAATGGAGAAAGTGACAGTGGACAAGCTTCGTCTTCGCCAACAACCGCGTGTTGACGGGCGTGTCATCGGCTATTTGTGGCAGGGAGACCAAGTGGCTGTCATTCAAGAAGAGGGCGAATGGAAAAAAATGGTTAGTAACGATGCCGTTGGCTGGGTGGCGGCGTCGTATCTGACCGCCGTTGAAGCAGCGGGGGCGGCACAAACGGGCGTCGTGACCGTAGATTCATTGAACGTGCGAACGGCGCCGGCATTGGAGGCGGAGCGGATCGGCCGACTCGGTCAGGGAGATGGCGTCGAGATTGTCGCGGCGAAGCGAGGCTGGTATCAAATCAAAACGCGTTCGGGGCTGGAAGGTTGGGCGGCGGCGGAGTATATCAAAACGGATGGCAAGCAAGCGCCGGGCGCTGACAACGAAGACGCCGCCTCCGCCATGGCTGTGGAGGCTCGCTTCGCTTCTTTGTCCAAACAGGCGCCGGGCTCGTATATGTATTCATGGACGCGCGCACCGATTCAAGCGCTTGCCGGAAAAACGATCGTCCTTGACGCCGGTCACGGTGGCAAGGACGGCGGGGCGCAGAGCACGGATGGCGTCATGGAAAAAGCGCTGACGATCAAAACTGCGGAGCGGCTCAAACAAAAGCTGGAAAAACTCGGCGCCCGAGTCGTGTTGACGCGCACGGGGGATGATTACGTGCCGCTGTCGGCGCGCGTCGCCGCGGCCCGTCTGTATCAAGCGGATGCCTTTATCAGTTTGCATTACGACAGTGCAGAGGATCCGGCGGCCTCTGGCATCACTGTCTACTATTATGACCGATTTGCCGACTACGGTTTAGCGCAGTCGTTTCAAGGCCCGTTCTCGCAGCTTGCCGCGTTGCCGTTCCGGGGCGTTGCGTTTGGCGACTATTACGTGCTGCGGGAAAATGAACAGCCGTCCGTGCTGCTTGAGCTCGGCTATTTAAGCAACCGCTCGGATGCGGCGACAGTGGCGACCGACGGCTATCAGGAAGCGGTGACAACGGCGATTGCGGCTGCGGTAAAGCAGTATTTTGAATAAACAACGACGGACATCGAGGTCGTGGGCTTGTAGATTACGAGGTGCGGTATAAATGAAAGACATCGAGGCTTGGCGGTCTGTTCGTTGCTTGTGATCGATCGCCATCAAGCGAACGGAAACACGGTGCACAGCCGGGGATTCTCCCGGTTTTCTTTTGGCCGCAGATAGTTCTCCGGTTGATGGTGCACACTTGTTCCCGTTGGGGTCCCCTTGCGCAACAAGAAGTCGAGAAAAGCGGTTATCGGTCTGGACGTGGCCAGTTTCCCTCGCGTAAAAAGAAGCAGGGAAAAGCCCCATCGACTTAGAGAAAGATGTTCGTCAAAAAGTATGGTCTGTGAGGGATGAACATTGGAAGTGACAACCTATACCTTTTATTCGCTTGTTTCTGAACGAAGTGGAATTCAGCTGATCGATGCCGATTGGAGCGATCGGTACGGATGGTTGGCCGTGCAACAAAATCGCAACCGGATGGAGTGTGTGGCGAATGGAGTCGTGTTCCGTCCAGCTGTTGCTGTTCGGTTTCCGATCATTCGTTGGGTCGACAGCGAGCGCGTGTTGTTGGCGGATGCGAGAAGTGACGGAAGCGGCCATAATGTGTTTTTGATCGATCTGCATGGAACTGTACGACATTCCTTTTGCGGCGGTGACGGCATTGAAGACATAGCCGTTGGTAGAGAAGGGATTTGGATCAGCTACTTTGATGAAGGGGTGTTTGGCAAAGGGATTTCGACGGAAGGATTGGTTTTATTTCGATTCGATGGATCGCCAATATGGAAATATCATTCTCATCTAACAGATTGTCCGATGATCGTTGACTGCTATGCGATAAACAAAGGGAAGGCCTCGACTTTATGGCTTTTTCCTTACAGCGACTTTTCGCTCATTCAGGTTGACCCGTTTACAAAAACATGGAAAAGATATGAAGTGCCGACAGTGTTGCGCGGATCGACCGCTCTATGCGTCAGGGGAAATTATGCGTATTTTGGCAACAGCTATCATGCAAAGGAGGAATTGTACAGCTGGAACATTGGAAACGGCGAGCCGGAGAAAATCGGACGTATTCAAGGGACTGTTAGAGGGCTGGGGCCAAAGGAAACGAGCCACTTTATCAGCGTCAATGACGATTCAGCGAGTGTCCATACGATTGTGAATCCATCGGAGTATGGCGCGCGCCATTTTACATTCTAAAGGGCTGTGATCTTGGTCGATGGGGGAACGTATAAAAGGCGATACTCATGCGGAAGAGCGTTTCCATTTGAGAAAAGCGGTCTGCTTCCTTCAATCACCAACCTTCTAGGCGAAATGAGCGCCATCATTGGCTGATAGTGATGTTGGAAAAGGTTCATGGTCAGCTAGGGAAACATCCCCAGCTGGCGCGGGATGCCCCCGAAAAGTGACGTGGTTGACAAAATAGTTAAAAAAGTATAATGTTTTTCATGGAAAAGCTCTTAGGCAGTGCGATCTGCCCTCCACCTAGGGATGAAAATCAACGGTATAATGGATTTTTAAAGATGATAACCGTTTAAATCACTGAAATGATATATATCAGAATACTCAATTTATTTTCTCGAAAATGGAAATGAGGGAGATTATGAAGGCACGGGATGTGGTATTGACGGGATTGATGCTCTTTTCGCTCTTTTTCGGGGCTGGAAACTTAATTTTCCCCCCGTATTTAGGAATGGAAGCTGGGACGGCGGTGTGGCCGGCGATCGCCGGCTTCATCATCACGGGCGTGGGGCTGCCGTTGCTGTCGGTCGCGGCGGTGGCGTTCGTCCAAGACGGCATCCGTTCGCTCGGTCAAGGTGTCCATCCGCTGTTTCGTTTCTGTTTTTCGTTGGCTGTGTATTTGGCGATCGGCCCGTTTTTTGGTATTCCGCGGGCGGCGAGCGTCGCTTACGAAATCGGGGCGAAGCCGTTTTTCCCTGCGAGCGGATCGCTTGTGATGTGGCTGTTTACCGGCGTCTTTTTCGCTCTTGTCTATTGGCTCAGTTTAAACCCGTCCAAGTTGGTTGATCGGATCGGTCAATGGCTGACGCCGATGTTGTTGCTGTCGATTGCTGTGCTTTGCCTCACCGGCTTGGTCCGGTTGGATGACCCGCAGGCCGAGCCGGTGGAAAAATATGCTTCGGCTCCGTTGGCCAAAGGGATGCTCGAAGGGTATTTAACGATGGATACGATCGCGGCTCTTGCCTTTGGCATCGTCGTCATTCAAGCGCTTCGCGACCGTGGAATCGATCGGCCGGCGCTGCAGGCGAAAGCGACGATTCAATCGGGCGTGATCGCGGCAGCGGGGCTTGCGCTTGTGTATGCCGGCATTGCCGGCGTGGGCGCGAGAATGGCTGGGGCCGGTTCGTTTGCGAACGGGGCTGAGCTGCTTTCGCATGTGTCCTCGCTTCTGTTTGGTAGCGGCGGAAAGGTGCTGCTCGGGGTGATTGTCGCGCTGGCTTGCCTGACGACCGCGATTGGCTTGGTGGCCGCTTGTGCGCAATATTTTCACGAGCTGACTCCGGCTGTATCGTATCGGGCTTATGTCACCGCGCTGACCCTCTTTAGCTTTGTCATGTCCAATCTCGGGTTAAACGCGCTGATCGCTGTATCCGTTCCGGTGTTGACGATGTTGTATCCGTTGGCGATTGTGCTCGTCGTCTTGTCGTTTTTCCACCGCTTTTTCCGCGGCTCGGCGAAAGTGTACGGTATGGCGCTGCTGTTTACCGGCGTGTTCAGTCTGTACGACGGGTTCAAGGCAATGGGGGTGGAAACGGCGTGGCTTGAGCCGCTTCTGTCTTGGGCGCCGCTGTTTTCCGTTGGGCTTGGTTGGGTGGTGCCCGCGCTGATCGGTGCTGTGCTTGGTTTTCTCA
>NZ_LQYX01000086.1:12367-36182 GCF_001587475.1 Geobacillus sp. B4113_201601 | reverse complement strand
TTTTTTTTTTTTTGGCACATGTTGGCGGTCGGACGGAAATCGTGAAAATCGACAAGCGATTCGCTATAATGAGTACAAGCGACTACGGCCGCAAAGGATCAATAAAGGTGTGGAAAACGATGAACATCGCGATCGCAGGAACAGGATATGTGGGGCTCGTGACCGCCGCTTGTTTGGCGGATAAAGGGCATAGCGTCACATGTGTGGACGTGAATGCGGAAAAAATCCGCTTGTTAAACGACGGCGCCATCCCGATTTACGAACCGGGGCTGGAGCCGCTCATTGAGCGGAACCGCGCCCGCCTTCGCTTTGCAACTGATGACAAGGAAGCGTATCGAGAGGCGGAAGTGATCATGATCGCCGTCGGCACGCCCCCATTGCCGGACGGATCGGTGCGGCTCAACGACGTCTGGGAGGTGTTGCGCCGCATTGCGTTGACGGCGGAGCGCGACTGCTTGGTCGCCATCAAATCAACCGTGCCGGTCGGCACCGGAGATGAAGCCGCCCGCTTTTTGGCCGAGCATGCGCGCCATCGCGTGCGGTTTGACGTCGTTTCCAACCCGGAGTTTCTCTCACAAGGGACGGCGGTGCGCGATACGCTGCAGGCGCCGCGCATCGTATTGGGAGTGGATTCGGACCGCGCTGAACGGGCGATGAAGGAGCTGTACGCCCCGTTTGCGCTTCCGTATGTGGTCACCGACCGGAAAAGCGCGGAGATGATCAAATACGCCGCCAATGTGTTTTTAGCGTTGAAAATTTCTTATATCAACGAAATCGCGAACGTGTGCGAACTAACCGGTGCCGACATTGAGGCGGTGGCGGAAGGAATCGGCATGGATCCGCGCATCGGCCGCCGCTTTTTGCGCGCTGGCGTTGGCTACGGCGGCTCTTGCCTGCCGAAAGATGCGAACGCCTTGTATGCCCTAGCTGCTTCCTACGGCTATTCGCTCAAAACGGTTTGGGCGGCGATCGATGTCAACGAAAAGCAAAAGTGGAAGCTGATCGATAAGGCGCGTTCGTATATCGGCGACTTTCGCAACCAAACGGTGGCGGTGCTCGGCGCGGCGTTCAAGCCTGGCACCGATGATGTGCGCGAGTCGCCCGCCTTGGCGAACATCGAATGGCTCATTGCCGAAGGGGCAAACGTGCGCGTCTGGGATCCGGCTGCCCTAGGGCATGTCGCCCGCCGGTTCGGCGATGCGGTCGTCTGTTGCCAGACGATCGAGGACGCCATCCGCAACGCGGACGTTTGCTTGATTTTCACCGAATGGCCGGCCGTCCTGCAGTTTGACCTTGGCCGCTACAAGGCGCTCATGAACACGCCGCTGGTGGTGGACGGACGCAATTGCTATGACGTCAAACAAGCAGCGGCCGCCGGCTTGATCTATGAGTCGATCGGACGGCCGCTGGCGGGTGGGGCACTAGGCGTTTCGTTGCACGCTCCGGTCACAACTCAAGGAGAAACAGAAGGAGGCCGGTGAAAAATCGCTGCTTGCCTTGATCGATGATGGAACGCGCAAACATAGAGGCTGATGCAACAAGCTTTTTCGACTTGAAAAACAGTTCCGGCAAGCGGTTGCGCGAGTCAATCACCGGCCTCCTAGAAGGCTGGTGAAAAACGGTTGTTTCTCTTGAGCAATGGGGGAACACTTGAAAGGCGATCCTGATGCGACAAGGTTTATCTATTTGAGAAACGGGCTTGATAAGCGACTTGTCCCCTTAAATCATCGGTCTCCTAGAAGGCCGATGAAAAACCACTGATTCCGTTCATCAATGGGGGAACGCGTGAAAATCAGGACCGATGCAACAATGTTTTTCTAATTGAGAAATGACATGGTAAAGCCGTATAAATGGTTAAATCACCAGCCTCCAGACTCTCCTTGGGACCGGCAAGAAATATCAAGGAACAAGCGAATCAGGCGCGGCGTTGTTCGCCCTCGAGAAGGGAGCAGAGGAGGGAGGTGTGTGCCATTCGCCTTCGATTAGGGATATTCGGGGCAGACGATTCATTGCCGATCATTCAAGCAGTGGTAGAGGCGTATAAGGAATTCGTTTGTCTTCCCGTTGTTTATTGGTATGAAAGCGAAATTCTCGATTTAATTCGACCGCTTGCTTCAGAAGCGGATATGTGGTTGTTTTCCGGACAAGTGCCGTATTCGATCGTCAAGCAGTCCGGAGAGATCGAGGCGCCGCTGTTTTATGTGCCGCATATTGGTGCCAGTTTGTATCGGACGCTGCTACAGGTGCACTATACGAAACGGATTCCGGTCAGCCGGCTTAGTTTTGACACGTACCAACGCCGCGAAATCGAACGGCTGCTGGAAGAAGCGGGCATCGAGGAATCGATTCCATACGTCAAGCATTACGAGGGAGGAATTTCGGCTCAGGAACTGTCCGACTATCATTACCTCCTTTGGAAACAAGGGAAAACGGAAGCGGCGGTCACCTGTTTGCGGACCGCTCATCTCGAACTGGAGAAACTCGGGATGCCGGTGTACCGTGTATTGCCCGCCCGCTCAGCGGTGGAAGCGGTCATCCAAACCATCATTCGCACGGGACAGATGCTGCAGGCGCAAGATGCGCAAATCGCTGTGCAAATGATTGAAGTCGATGCGATGCAGGCCGTCTCCCCCGAGACCTTTTCGACGGATGACATGTATCGTCTAGAGATGAAAACAACGGAAAAATTGTTGCGGTATGCAAGAAAAGTTCAAGGATCACTGAAGAGCGCAGGGCCAGGCCGCTACGTCATTTTTACAACGAGAGGCGCATTGAAAGAGATGACCGCTGGCTATAAAACGATTCCACCGGCCGAAGAGATGGCCCATCTTTATGAGGAAATCGCAGCGTGTGGCATCGGCATCGGGCGAACAGCGTACGAGGCGGAAATTCAGGCGGGAAAAGCGTTTTTGCATGCGAAACAGCACGGAAGGGGCGCCTGGATGGCGGCTTTTGATGATGGGACGATCGCCGGTCCGTTGGGGGCAAGAGAACAAATCCGCTATTCGCTCGGCGGCGAGGAGCTGCGGGAGCTGGCAGAACGCACAAGGTTAAGCGTCGCAACGATCGGCAAACTGCAAGCGGTTTTGCGCAAGCGCGGCAACAATGAAATTGAAGCCCATGAGCTGGCGGCGTATATGCAAATTTTGCCGCGCAGTGCTCGTCGGATTTTAAAAGAACTGGAAGCTGCTGGTCTCGCGGAAGCCATTGGGGAGACGAACCCCTATCCCCGCGGTCGGCCGCGGAAAGTGTATCGCCTTTTTTTATAAAGTGAATCGGCTTCGGTCGTTTGTCGAAGCCGATTTTTAGTTGAAAAAAAACCATGTGTAAACGAAAAACAAAGGCGGGGAGCATCGCCTTGGAGAAACAGGAAAACCCCTGCTTGGCTGGGTTGGCAAAACGAGAACGTTTGGAAGAGAAATATTCAAATTATTCAGTTATTTACTATTTAAAAATTTAGAATAATTTGTTATAATTAAGGACATAACCGAAATTCATCCGTAAATCGCCGGAAAGAGGGGAAGTGGGTTGGTTCAAGGGGAACGTCTTTGGCGACGGCTGATGGAGTTGGGGGAGATAGGGAAACAGCCGAGTGGCGGGGTGACGAGGCTCTCGTTCACGGCTGAGGAACGGCGGGCGAAAGACTTGGTCGTTTCTTACATGCGTGAAGCAGGGCTGGCTGTGCATGAAGATGCGGCAGGCAACGTAATCGGACGGAAAGAAGGGACGAATCGAGAAGCCTCTGTTGTTCTCATCGGATCGCATTTGGATTCGGTTTACAACGGTGGGCGCTTTGACGGTCCGCTTGGAGTGCTGGCGGGCATCGAAGTCGTTCAATCGATGAACGAGCAAGGAGTGAAGACACATTACCCGATCGAAGTCGTAGCGTTTACGGACGAGGAAGGAGCGCGCTTTCGTTTCGGTATGATCGGCAGCCGTGCCATGGCTGGGACGCTGCCGCTGGAAGCGCTCGACTACCGCGATGCGAACGGAATTTCTGTTGCCGAAGCGATGAGGCGGGCGGGGGGTGATCCGAACCGCTTGCACGAGGCGGCGCGAAAACGCGGAACGGTGAAAGCCTATGTCGAATTGCACATCGAACAAGGGCGGGTGCTTGAGGAAGCAGGGCTTCCTGTTGGCATTGTCACCGGCATCGCTGGGCTGATTTGGGTGAAATTTACGATCGAAGGAAAGGCGGAACACGCCGGAGCGACGCCGATGTCATTGCGCCGTGATCCGTTGGTGGCAGCTGCCCACATCATGGCCGTGATAGAAGAGGAGGCGCGTCGGACCGGGACAACGGTCGGAACGGTCGGACAGCTTCATGTGTTTCCAGGCGGCATTAATATCATTCCCGAACGAGTCGAATTTGTGCTAGATTTGCGTGATTTGAACGCAGAGGTGCGCGACCGAGTCTGGAACATGATCGCTACGCAGGCAGAGAAGATCGCCGCTAGTCGGAACGTTCGTCTCATGATGGAGCGGCTGCAAGACATGCCGCCGGTGCTATGTTCTGAGGTGGTAAAACAGGCCGCGGAAAGGGCGTGCAAGCAGCTCGGGTATCCACCGTTTTGGCTGCCGAGCGGTGCGGCCCATGACGGGGTGCAGTTGGCTCCTCTTTGCCCGATCGGAATGATCTTTGTCCGCTCCCAAGACGGGGTGAGCCATAACCCGGCGGAATGGAGCACGAAAGAGGATTGTGCAGCGGGAGCGGCGGTCCTTTATCATACCGTATGGCAGCTGGCGCAAGCGGAATAACGAAAAAGATGAACAAAGGTTGTGGCGAATGTTGGAAAAAATTCACGCGACCTGTCTGATTGAGGATCATGGGGCATTTCCAGAGCCGAATTCGTCTTTGATCGACGCCTGACCAAAGGGAAGAACAAAGAACAGGAGGAGAACTCAGATGACAAGGGAAGAAATCAAACGACTCGTTGATGAAGTGAAAGCGGACGTCATCGCTTGGCGCCGCCATCTGCACGCCCATCCTGAATTGTCATTCCAAGAGGAGAAAACGGCGCAGTTTGTTTTCGAGACGCTGCAATCGTTCGGCCACCTTGAGCTTTCACGGCCGACGAAAACGAGCGTGATGGCGCGGCTTGTCGGCAAGCAGCCCGGGCGGGTCGTCGCCATTCGCGCCGATATGGACGCGCTGCCGATTCAAGAGGAAAACTCGTTTGAATTTGCCTCGAAAAACCCCGGCGTCATGCATGCGTGCGGCCATGACGGCCATACGGCGATGCTGCTTGGAACGGCGAAAATTTTTTCCCAGCTGCGCGATGCCATCCGCGGCGAGATTCGCTTTTTGTTCCAACATGCGGAAGAACTGTTCCCAGGCGGGGCGGAAGAGATGGTGCAAGCGGGCGTCATGGACGGGGTCGATGTCGTCATCGGCACACACCTTTGGTCGCCGCTGGAGCGCGGAAAAGTCGGCATCGTGTACGGGCCGATGATGGCGGCACCGGACCGCTTTTTCATTCGCATTATCGGCAAAGGCGGCCACGGGGCCATGCCGCATCAAACGATCGATGCCATCGCCATCGGGGCGCAAGTCGTGACGAACTTGCAGCACATCGTCTCGCGCTACGTCGACCCAATCGAGCCGCTCGTTGTGTCCGTGACGCAATTTGTCGCCGGCACGGCGCATAACGTCCTGCCCGGAGAGGTCGAAATCCAAGGGACGGTGCGCACGTTTGACGACACGTTGCGGCGCACGGTGCCGCAATGGATGGAGCGCATTGTCAAAGGCATTACCGAAGCGCACGGCGCCTCGTACGAGTTCCAATTTGACTACGGCTATCGCCCGGTGATCAACCATGACGAAGTGACCCGCGTCATTGAGGAAACAGCGCGCGAACTGTTGGGCGACGAAGCCGTCGCCCGCTTGAAACCGAACATGGGCGGCGAAGATTTCTCTGCCTTCTTGCAAAAAGCGCCGGGCAGCTTCTTTTACGTCGGCGCCCGAAACGAGGAAAAAGGCATCGTGTACCCGCACCATCACCCGCGCTTTACGATCGACGAAGACGCGCTCGAGATCGGCGTGCGGCTGTTTGTCGGCGCAACGTTGAAATTGTTGGCGGAAGCGGAATAGGCGCTTCCGCTCATCTCAAGAAAGGGGAGAGAGAATGAAGTCTATCCGTTGGCTGATGGTGCTGCCGTTTGTTGGCATGCTTGGCGGCATCCCATTTGTGAACAAGGTCGAACCTTACGTGTTCGGAATGCCGTTACTTCTCTTTTGGCTAGTTGCCTGGGTGATCGCTACGTCGGTCATTATGGCGATTGTGTATCGCTTTGATCCCGCGGTGAAGGAGGATGAGCAAACATGAATGCAGCGTTAGTCATTATTTTTGCGTTCTTGTTGCTTTCCCTTTATTTAGGTCTACAGGCGCGCAAAGGGAAAGATATGAATTTGGAACAATGGACCGTCGGCGGCCGCGGGTTTGGTACGATGTTTGTGTTTCTCTTGATGGCCGGCGAGATTTACACAACGTTTACCTTCCTTGGCGGGAGCGGTTGGGCCTACGGCAAGGGCGGTCCGACGTTCTACATCATCGCTTACGGCTGCCTAGCCTATGTACTATCGTATTGGATGATGCCGAACGTATGGAAGTATGCGAAAGAACATCGATTGATGTCCCAATCCGATTTCTTCGCTCGTAAGTATGATAGCCCGATGCTCGGCGTTCTCGTGGCGCTTGTGGGGGTTGTGGCGCTCATTCCGTACTTGGTGCTGCAATTGAAAGGACTCGGTATTATCGTGTCCCAAGCTTCTTACGGCACGATTTCCCCGACTGCTGCGATCTGGATCGGTGTGCTGGCGGTAACGATCTACGTAATGATTTCAGGCATTCACGGTTCGGCATGGACGGCGGTTGTGAAAGATATCATGATTTTGGTCGTGGCCGTCTTTTTAGGGATCTATCTTCCGTTCCACTATTACGGTGGCATTCAGCCGATGTTTGAGGCGGTCGAGCAGGCGAAACCTGGATTTTTAGCATTGCCAGACAAAGGGATGAGCGTCTCATGGTTCATCTCAACCGTGTTGTTGACGGCGCTTGGTTTTTATATGTGGCCTCATACGTTCGGCTCGATTTATTCGGCAAAAAGCGCCAACGTTTTTCGGAAAAATGCCATTGTTCTGCCGATTTATCAGTTAATCTTACTATTTGTGTTTTTCGTCGGTTTTACGGCTATTTTGCAAGTGCCGGGTCTCGAAGGTTCAGATGCGGATTTGGCTTTGTTGAAATTATCAGTGAAAACATTTGATCCATGGGTGGTGGGATTGATCGGTGCTGCCGGGCTGCTCACCGCCATGGTGCCGGGGTCGATGATTTTGATGACTGCATCGACGTTGCTTGTGAAAAATGTGTATCAAGTGTTTGCGCCGTCCGCAACGGACGAGCAAGTCGCCAAGTTGGCGAAATATCTCGTTCCGGTCATCGCCCTTGTTTCGTTGTACGTTACGTTTCGAGGCGGCGATACGATCGTGGCGCTGCTACTTATGGGATACAGTCTCGTGACGCAATTGTTCCCATCGTTTTTGTTCAGCTTGTGGAAGCAAAACTTTGTCACGAAGCAAGGAGCGTTTGCGGGCATTTTGGCTGGCGTCGCGACGGTTGCGTACATTACGTTATCCGGCAGCAGCGTCGGCACGTTGTTCCCATCGCTGCCGCAAGCGGTGCAAGACTTAAACGTTGGCATTGTCGCGTTGATCATTAATATGGTTGTTACCGTTGTTGTTAGTTGGATTCCGTTTCATACGGTGAGTACGAACGAAAGAAAACAAGTGATGTAAAGCGTTATCGCTTGAATAGGGATGATATGCGTAAGAGACGAAGGAAGGCCTCGGATTCCATTGCCTTCCTTTTGGTTTGAATACCCTTTAAATCACCGGCCTCCTAGACAGATTAGCGCGTTGAGAAAAAATGAAAATAAGAGCAAAGCGGAGAAAATTATAGGAAAGGATGCAAAAAACGAATATGTAATCGCTTTCTATATGTGTTTTTGCTTCTATTTGCTAAAAAAGAACGGTTTTTGGCGTTTTGACAACTTTGAATGGCAGGAGTATAATGAGCTTCAAATTGAATCAATCACCATTTATTCCCTATATGGATCGCTGAGTCCGATTTTATATCGGAGCGGGGGAACCAACCGTGGCAAGTGTGCCACATGGGGTGAATCCAGTTCGGGGCGTTTGTTCTGAACTGGTAGGGTGACTCTCATCACCCGAATCCGTCAGCTAACCTCGTAAGCGTGTTGAGAGAGGGGGGATTTCCTATGGCTTTCTATAAGCAGTCAGGCATCCCCTGACTGCTTTTTTGTTCATTTTAAATAAAAATATTACATTTTTGTTGTTTTATGTTTTTGGTTAGGGCCGTCGCAAGCAATCGGTTATCAAGTCTGTGCATACGGTTGATGAACGACAAAGCGGATTTTTGCTTGGCGAAAGACGGGTGGCGAGAAGGAATCAACTTGTTTTAGTAAGATCGAGGATAGCTTGTTGATTTTTGCCCATCGATCAGCGAATGCACGCAACTGATAGAAATAATGAACAGTGCGGAGGGATGGCTGTGTGGGATGTGATGATGGTTGCTCTGCTTGTCGTCAGTTTTCTTCTCTTTTACGAATTTTCTAGTTGGTGCGATTCTGTCGTGAGCGGAGGAGAAGAACAATGATTTGGATCGTAGGTGTGGTGACACTCGGAATATTTGTTTATTTGGCCTATGCCTTGATTTATCCGGAAAAATTTTAAGTCGTCATCAAGTTTCGGGATATGAGTGATCGCGTGTGAGGGGGAAAAAGTATGTGGAACGCCTTTTGGCAATATATCTTCATTTTCTTGTTGTTAATGGTGATTGCGATGCCGTTAGGCGCGTATATGTATGGGGCGTTTTTTAGAAAAGGGGCGATCGATCGCTTTTTTTCACCGGTGGAAAGGGTCATTTACAAATTGTCGGGCCTTCGTTCACAAGAAGAAATGTCTTGGAAATCGTACGGTGCAGCATTGCTGGTGGTCAATGTCATATTATTGGGCCTATCTTACGGTCTATTGCGCGTTCAACATGTTTTGCCGCTGAATGGTGGCAAAGCAGAAAACATGGAGCCCACTCTTACGTTCAATACAGTAATTAGTTTTATGACGAATACGAATTTGCAACATTATAGCGGAGAATCGGGGCTGTCCATTTTATCACAAATGGCCGTGATCACCATGATGATGTTTACATCAGCTGCTACAGGGTTGGCGGTCGCCATCGCGTTGATTCGCGCTTTATCACAAAAAGGAAAAACGATAGGAAACTTTTATCAAGATTTTGTGCGCGCCAATGTGCGTGTACTGCTTCCGCTCTCGATTGTCGTCACGATTTTATTGGTGGCTTTTGGGGTGCCGCAAACGTTTTCGGCGCGCATGACTGTCTCGACCCTAGAGGGGGGCGTACAAACGTTGGCGTTAGGGCCTGTCGCTTCACTTGAAGCGATCAAGCATCTTGGGACAAACGGGGGTGGGTTTTTCGGCGCCAACTCATCTCATCCGTTCGAAAATCCCCATCCGCTTACGAACGTCATTGAAATGTTATCGATGTGGTGCATTCCGGCCGCTCTGCCTTTTACGTACGGTTATGCGGTGAAAAAGCGCAAACAAGGGTGGGTCTTGTTTGCGACGATGTTCGTTTTGTTCATTCTGATGCTAGGAGTGGTCTACAAAGCCGAACAAGCCGGGAATCCTCTTTTTGGCAAATGGGGGTTGACGACTGATGGGGGAAATATGGAAGGGAAGGAAGTGCGATTTGGCATTCCGCTCTCTAGTTTGTTTACTGCCATTACTACATCAGCCACAACCGGTTCGGTCAACAACATGCATGACAGTTTAACGCCTATCGGCGGGCTTGTTCCGCTGGCGCTGATGATGTTGAACAACGTGTTTGGCGGCGATGGAGTTGGGTTTGTAAACATCTTAATGTATGCGATGATTGCCGTGTTTTTATCCGGATTGATGGTAGGACGCACTCCAGAATTTTTAGGGCGCAAAATCGAACCGAAGGAGATGAAATTGATCGTCGTCGCCTTATTAGTGCATCCTCTGATCATCTTAGCGCCATCGGCGTTTGCGCTCATGACACACATGGGAACAGAAGCCATTAGCAACCCCGGTTTTCACGGCATTTCGCAAGTCGTGTATGAATTTACATCTTCAGCAGCCAACAATGGATCGGGGTTTGAAGGATTGAAAGACAACACGCCTTTTTGGAACATCTCGACCGGAATGGTCATGCTTTTAGGGAGATATCTTTCCATCATAGCGATGCTTGCTGTGGCCGGCTCATTGGTGAAAAAACAACCTGTGCCTGAAACCGCAGGGACCTTTCGTACAGATACTGCTACATTTGGCGTGATTTTATTTGCCACTGTATTTATCATTGGCGCGCTTACGTTTTTCCCTGTGCTAATCTTAGGGCCGGTGGCGGAATATTTAACCATTCGCTAAGGGGGATATGTCAAGATGAGAGAAAAGAATCCGCGTCAATCACTGCTTCATCCTGAGCTTGTGCGGGAAGCGGCCATCGAAAGCATCAAAAAGCTCAATCCTTTCGTAATGATGCGCAACCCGGTCATGTTTGTCGTCGAGGTCGGAACATTGATGGTGTTGCTGATGCTGTTGTTCCCGCGCTTTTTTCGCGTAGAGGACTGGACCTACGAATTGGCTGTCTTTTTCATTCTTTTGTTTACCATCTTGTTCGCCAATTTCGCCGAAGCGTTGGCGGAAGGGCGAGGAAAAGCGCAGGCTGAATCGCTCAAGAAAACGAAGGCCGATACGATCGCCAAACGGATTGGGGCCAAAGGGGAAATAGAACAGGTGCCATCCACACAACTGCGGAAAGGAGACGTCGTTCTTGTCGAAGCCGGGGATCTTATTCCTGGCGACGGGGAGATTATCGAAGGGCTGGCATCTATCGATGAATCGGCCATCACTGGGGAATCTGCTCCTGTAATCAAAGAAGCGGGAGGGGATTTCAGCTCGGTAACCGGCGGCACAAAGGTCGTCAGCGATTGGATCAAAGTGAAAATCACGGCCGATCCGGGCGAGTCGTTTTTGGATAAAATGATCGCGCTCGTTGAAGGAGCGTCAAGGCAAAAAACACCGAATGAGCTAGCGTTGAACATATTGCTGGTGACTCTTACGCTCATCTTTTTGATTGTCGTTGTCACATTGGTGCCCATTGCTCGCTATGTCGGCATTCAGCTGTCGACGACTACGTTGATTATTTTGCTCGTTTGCTTGATTCCAACTACCATCGGCGGCTTATTGTCCGCCATCGGCATTGCTGGAATGAATCGTTTGACCCAATTCAATGTACTGGCTATGTCCGGAAAAGCTGTGGAAGCGGCGGGGGATGTGACAACGCTCGTGCTGGATAAGACAGGAACGATAACATTTGGGAACCGCATGGCCGCCCAGTTCATTCCCGTCGGTGGCGCAACCGAGGAACAGGTGCGGGAAGCAGCGGTGTTGTCGTCGGTAAAGGACGAAACGCCGGAAGGGCGCTCGGTGTTGGAATTAGCGAAGCAACAGGGCTGGCAGGGGGAGATGGCGAAATATGATCACGAAGAGTTTGTTCCGTTCTCGGCTGATACAAGAATGAGCGGTATGAACATTCAAGGGGTTCCGTATCGCAAGGGAGCCGTTGATGCGATTTCCCATCACGTCAAACAGCTAGGGGGCCGCATCCCGAGCGACTTGAAGGAAAAAAGCGAACAAATTGCCAGACAAGGCGG
This sequence comes from Geobacillus sp. B4113_201601, assembly GCF_001587475.1. NCBI lineage: Bacteria > Bacillati > Bacillota > Bacilli > Caryophanales > Anoxybacillaceae > Geobacillus > Geobacillus sp. B4113_201601. Next base: position 24,407 of record NZ_LQYX01000086.1, on the reverse strand, counting down.
CACGCCCTTGGCTGTTTCGGTCGGAGCAGATATCGTAGGGATCATCTACTTGAAAGATACGGTCAAACCAGGAATGCGGCAACGGTTTGAAGAATTGAGAAAAATGGGGATCAAAACGGTGATGTGCACAGGAGATAATCCGCTGACCGCCGCGACGATCGCGAAAGAAGCGGGAGTGGACGAGTTTATTGCTGAAAGCAAACCGGAAGACAAAATACGAGTGATCCGGGAAGAACAAGCCAAAGGGAACTTAGTGGCCATGACAGGGGATGGCACGAATGATGCCCCCGCCTTGGCGCAGGCCGATGTCGGATTAGCTATGAACAGCGGGACGATGGCGGCTAAAGAAGCGGCAAATATGATTGATCTTGACTCGGATCCGACGAAAATTATCGAAGTGATTTCCATCGGAAAACAGTTGTTGATGACCAGAGGCGCGTTGACGACTTTCAGCATTGCCAACGACATCGCCAAATATTTCGCTATTTTGCCAGCGGTATTTGTCGCCACCATTCCGCAGATGAAAGCGATCGATATTTTGCATTTGCATTCGCCAGCGAGCGCGATTTTATCGGCGTTAATTTTCAACGCTTTGATCATTCCACTGTTGATTCCGTTGGCGATGAAAGGGGTTCGTTATCGACCGATGTCATCGGAAAAGCTGTTGCGTAGAAATATGTTGATATATGGAGGCGGTGGGGTGATTGCCCCGTTTATTGGCATCAAGGTCATTGATTTAGTCCTAGGCTTGTTTATGTAAACAAAGAGAGGAGAGATGGACATGAGAGCCATTCGTTTTGCTTTGTTGATGATAGTTTTGTTTGGACTTGGGTACCCTGCGGCCATGACAGGTCTAGCCCAGTTGATATTTCCTCATCAAGCGAATGGAAGCATCATTTATGAAAACGGAAAGCCCGTCGCTTCCGAACTGATTGGCCAGCCGTTTCAGCGGGACGGTTATTTTCACGGCCGCCCGTCATCGATTCAGTATGATGCTAGCGCGTCCGGTTCTCCCAATTACGGGCCTTCCAATAAAGAACTGGCCGAACGGATGAAGAAAGACGCAGAACAGTGGTTAAACAAGGTTCCGGGCAAAGAGAAAAACGAGATTCCCATCGATTTAATTACCAATTCAGGCTCTGGACTTGACCCGCATATTAGCCCGGCAGCCGCCTTGTTTCAAGTGCCGATGGTCGCAAAGGCGACAGGATTGTCCGAACAGCGGTTGACCCGGTTGGTCAAAGAGCATATAGAAGGGAGAGCCTTGGGGGTATTTGGTGAACCGCGGGTGAACGTTGTGCGCTTAAATATGGCTGTGCAAAAATTAGTGGAGGAGCGTTCTCAGCGGAATGAATCATAAATATAGACGAATGACCCCGGAAGAAATCTTACAGAACATTGAGAAAATGAAAAAAGGCCGCCTCAAAATTTATATTGGGGCGGCCCCCGGGGTGGGCAAAACGTTTCATATGTTGCGGGATGCCCATGATGTAAAAGAAAAGGGCGTCGATATTGTCATCGGAATCGTGGAAACGCATGGGAGGGCTGAGACCGAAGCGGAAATTAAAGACTTGGAAATCATTCCTCGCAAGAGAGTCCATTACAAAGGAAAAGAATTGACGGAATTGGATGTTGACGCGGTGATTCGCCGCAATCCGGATGTAGTGATTGTCGATGAGTTGGCCCATACCAACGCCCCCGGCAGCAAGAACAAAAAGCGTTATCAAGATGTGCAGGACATTTTGCGCGCCGGGATTCATGTATGGACGGCCATGAATATTCAACATTTGGAAAGCGTTCATGACATTGTAGAGCAAGTGACCGACGTTCGGGTGAACGAACGTGTCCCCGATTTTATGCTTAGGGAAGCCGATGAGATTGAAGTGATCGACATTACACCGGAAGCGTTGCGTGAGCGTATAAAAGAAGGAAAAGTATATGGAAAAGAAAAAATTGAGCAGGCCCTCAATCATTTTTTTCGGAAAGGCAATCTTGTCGCTTTGCGGGAGCTGACGTTAAGAGAAGTCGCCGACGACATCGAGATGCGTTTGGAGAAAGAACGGGAACAGCAAGGGATTGAAGAACCGACAGGCATTCATGAAAAAATTCTTGTATGCGTCAACTACCGGCCCAATGCCGAAAAATTGATCCGCCGTGGCTGGCGAATTGCTCAACGATTAAATGCGGAGCTGTACATTTTACATATTAAGCAAAAAGGGCAGTCACCGGAAAAGGCAATCGCCGAATGGGAAAAGATGGCGAAACAGTTTGGTGCCATGTTCCTTGTTCGGGAAGCCGGCCCGCGGCATGTCGCTCATCAAATCGTGCATGTATGTCGAGAATATAAGATTACACAAATTGTCATGGGGATGTCGGCGCGGACGAGATGGGAAGAAATTTGGAAAGGATCGCTCATTCATGTCATTATGAAGCAGCTCAAACATGTCGATGTGCTTGTCGTATCGGACAGATGAAGGGATGGAGACATTTGAAACGGCAGAACAAAAGCAGTTTTGGGCAATAAAATCCGCTTCGCCCAGCTTTGTCCTCGCTTAGAAGGCTGGTGAAAAACGGTTGTCTCTCTTGATCGATGGGGGAACGTGTGAAATGCGATACCGATGTGACAAGGCTTTTCTATTTGAGAAACAAGGCTGGTAAGCGGCCTGTTCCCTTAAATCACCAGCCTTTTATAAACAGGGATTTTGCTAGATTTCTGAAGTACGGAAAGAATGGTTTGGTGCGGCCTTTCTTATTCAATCACCGGCCTTCTAGGAGGCTGGTGATTGAAGGGGGAATACTGCTCTCCAACCGTGTTTCTCAAAAAAACTGGGAAATTCATCATTCCATTCCTTGTGATTTCTCACCAATCCAACGAATCCGTTGTTTTTTACCAGCCTTCTAGGAGCAAAAAAAAACGATAGGAGAAGCTTGATGGCTTCTCCGAAATCATGTATACTATCTGTAACCGGTTACATCAACGAAAGAGAAGGAATCGACAATGGCAACGATTCGTGATGTCGCAAAGCGTGCAGGTGTCTCCGTCGCCACCGTGTCGCGGGTGTTGAATCAAAACGGATACGTGAATGAAGAAACGGAGAAGCGCGTCAGACAGGCGATGAAGGAGCTGAATTACAAGCCGAGTGAAGTGGCGAGGGCCCTGTTTAAAAAAACATCGAAAACGGTTGGCTTGATTGTCCCCGATATTACCAACCCATTCTTTCCGGAACTCGTGCGCGCGGTGGAAGATGTGATGAATATTTATGACTATACGGTTATTCTATGCAATTCCGATGAAAAAGCCGAAAAAGAACGAGAATACATCGAAGTGTTAAAACAAAAATATGTGGACGGTGTCATTTTGACAACGAACCAATTGACGCCGGATGAAGTGGATGAATGGGATGTTCCGATTGTTGTGCTGGACCGTCCGTTCCATGAGCGGTATCCGTCTGTGGTCGCTGATAACTATGGGGGTGCGCGGTTGGCGACTAGACATTTGTATGAAATGGGATGTCGGCGCATCGCTCATATTCAAGGTCCGATGCATGTGGTCAACGCGGTTGAGCGCTTTCGTGGTTACCAAGATGAAATGATGGAACTGGGGATTTGGGAGCAGCGGTTAGTGATTCAGGGGAACTACCAGCTCAAGCAGGCCAAAGAAGCGGTGATGGCTGCTTTGACCGATCATGAGATCGATGGCATTTTTGCCGGCAATGACGCGATGGCGGTCGGTGCGTTGAAAGCGGTTCAGCAGTGCGGATTGACAGTCCCTGATGATATTGCGATTATCGGTTACGACGGCATCCCGTTGACGGAAATGACCACCCCTGAGCTGTCGACGGTGTCTCAGCCCATTTATGAAATGGGGGCCATCGCGGCCAGAATTTTAATCAAACAAATCGAAGGAAAGCCACTGGAAAAAATTCATTATCAGCTTCCGGTTCAATTAATGGTGCGGCAATCGACGTCAAGGAGGGAACAAACGTGAACAAGCCTGTCATTACTGTGATTGGTAGTATCAACATGGACTTAGTCACCGTGGCGACACGGTTTCCAAACCAAGGGGAGACCATCTTGGGCGAGCGGTTTCTCACCACTCCCGGAGGCAAGGGAGCGAACCAGGCGGTGGCGGCCGCCCGTCTTGGCGCCGACGTGCGAATGATTGGTGCGGTTGGTGAGGACGCATTCGGCAGGGAGCTCCTTCGCTCCCTGCAAAGCGAAGGGATTTCTGTCGACGGTGTGAAACCGGTTACACATCAACATACCGGCATTGCGTCGATTACCATTTCCGAACAAGATAACCGCATTATCGTTGTGCCCGGAGCGAATCACGCCTTACCTCCAGAGGACCTCGACAAGTACGAATCGGTCATTGCGCAAAGCGATGTTTGCCTGTTGCAGCTGGAAATCCCGATTCCGGTCATCGAGCGGGCGGTTTCGCTCGCCCATCGCCGTGGTGTGCGGGTCATTGTCAACCCCGCTCCGGCGCAGCCGCTGCCGCCGTCCGTGCTTGAGCAGGTCGATTTCCTAACGCCAAACGAACATGAGCGCACATGGTTGTTTGCCGGCATGGACGAGCGCACGTTGGTCAATAAACTGATCGTCACTGAAGGGGCGAAAGGAGTGCGCATTTGGCAAGATGGGCAGGAACAGCTCATCCCGGGTTTCCGCGTGCCGGTTGTCGATACGACTGGGGCAGGCGATACGTTTAACGGCGCGCTCGCCGTTGCGCTGGCGGAAGGAAAGCCGCTCGCGGAAGCGTGCCGGTTTGCCAATGCGGCCGCAGCGCTATCGGTCACCAAGCTCGGTGCGCAGGCCGGGATGCCGACACGGGAGGATGTCGAATCATTGTTGGCCAAACAGGAAGGGAGTCAGTCATGAAAAAACAAGGGATTTTAAATAAACAGCTGAGCACATTGCTTGCCTCGCTAGGACACACCGATACGATCGTGATTGCTGATTGCGGGCTGCCGATTCCAAACGAAGAGGCGCGCATTGACTTAGCTGTTGTCAAAGGGGTTCCACCTTTTTTGTCCGTCTTGGATGCGGTCATCGATGAGTTGGTCGTGGAAAGAATCGTATTAGCGGAGGAAATCAAAACCCAAAATCCAGACATGTACGAAAGCATTAAAGCTAGAATGAGAGAGGTGCCGATTCAATTTGTCCCTCATGAAGAATTCAAGGTCATGACGAAGGAAGCGAAGGCAGTCATTCGTACAGGGGAAGCCACTCCTTATGCCAATATCATTCTTCGTTCTGGTGTGAACTTTTCATAGGAAAATGTCTGAAAGAAAAGGAGGGCAGAAACTATGAGGCCCTTAATTGACATGCGATCGATCCAAAAGTCGTTTGGCACCAATATCGTTTTGAATGGCGTTGATTTTGAAGTGCTCCCTGGAGAAGTGCATGCGTTGATGGGGGAAAATGGTGCGGGGAAATCGACGCTGATTAAAGTGCTGACCGGCATTTATGATCGGGATGGGGGAACGATTGTTGTCAACGGGCGGGACGTGCATTACCGCCATCCGAAAGAGGCGGAACGCGACGGGATTGTCGTGATTCATCAAGAGTTGAACATCATTCCAACGTTGACGGTGGCGGAAAATATTTTCCTTGGGCGCGAGCCGAAAATCGGGCGAACGGGTGTCATTCGTTATAAAGAAATGGAACAACAGGCCGCTGCCCATTTACGGAGATTAGGAATGGACCTGAACCCGAGAGAGCTCGCCGGCCGGTTATCGGTCGGGAAACAGCAGATGATCGAGATTGCTAGGGCGATTTCGACGAACGCCAAGTGCCTCATTATGGATGAACCGACAGCGGCGCTCACGGAACGGGAAATTCAGGCCTTGTTTTCCGTCATTCAAACCTTGAAGGAGCAAGGGATCGCGATTGTGTACATTTCTCATCGGATGGAAGAAATTTTTACGATTTGCGATCGGATTTCCGTTTTGCGTGATGGCCAGTTCATCGGCACAAAACGAGTCAAGGAAACGAACGTTGATGAAATTGTGCAAATGATGGTCGGCCGGCAAATCGGGGAGCGCTTTCCAAAGCGGCGTGTCACCATCGGAGAAGAGCGATTGCGTGTGGAACGACTCACGAAAATCGGAGTGTTTGAAAACGTATCGTTTTCCGTGCGGGCTGGTGAAGTGCTTGGTGTTGCAGGATTGATGGGATCAGGGCGAACAGAGATCATGGAAGCCATTTTCGGCGCCAGACCATTCGATGAAGGAGACATTTATATCGACGGACGCCCTGTGCGCATCCGCTCTCCGCGTCAAGCTGTAGAACATGGCATCGCCATGATTACCGAAGACCGAAAGCAAAAAGGGCTCGTTCTCGAGATGAGTGTTCATGAGAATTTGACGTTGCCGAAATTGGAACAATTGGCGACAGCAGGATTCATCCAGTCATCGAAAGAACGGGACGTGGTGTTGTCATTCATCCATCTGCTGAATATTAAAACTTCTTCGCCTGATTTAGCGGTAAAAGCATTGAGCGGTGGAAATCAACAAAAAGTTGTTTTCGGAAAGTGGCTGGCGATGAACCCCCGCATCCTCATTTTGGATGAACCTACTCGCGGCGTGGATGTGGGGGCAAAGAAAGAGATTTACGAAATCATCAATGAACTGGCTGCTCAAGGTGTCGCGATCGTGATGGTCTCTTCCGAATTGCCAGAAGTATTAGGCATGAGTGACCGTGTTATGGTGATTCATGAAGGAAACGTTCAGGCGGTCTTGGAGAACGATGGGCTGGATCAAGAAACGATCATGCGGGCGGCGACAGGGGGGAATCGATGATGGAAGCAAAGCGGAAATGGGATGTGAAAAAACTAGGGCCTTTGATCGGATTGGTTCTGCTATGCATGGTGCTTTCCGTATTGAGTGATGACTTTTTGACGATGGACAACTGGCTCAATCTGTTGCGGCAAGTATCGATTAACGCGCTCATTGCCTTTGGCATGACGTTTGTCATTTTAACGGGAGGCATCGATTTATCGGTGGGTTCTGTGTTAGCGCTATCAAGCGCCATAACAGCGGGAATGATGGCGCAAGGGATCAATGGATTTGTCGCCATATTCGTCGGCTTGTTAGCTGGCACGGCCATGGGCGTCTTGAATGGAGTGCTGATCACCAAAGGTAAGGTCGCTCCGTTTATCGCTACGTTGGCGACCATGACGGCGTTTCGCGGCTTGACTCTCGTTTACACGGACGGACGTCCCGTTACAGGGTTTGCATCTAGTGACATCCTGTTTCAGATGATGGGCCGCGGTTATTTCTTCGGCATCCCCGTGCCGATCATCTTGATGCTCGTCGTCTATCTCGTTTTGTATATCGCATTGAAAAAGACAACGTTTGGCCGCCATACGTACGCGATTGGCGGGAACGAAGAAGCGAGCCGTCTATCAGGACTTCGCGTGGACCGGCTGAAAATGTATGTGTATGCGCTAACAGGGGCGTTATCTGCTTTGGCGGGGCTCATTTTAACTTCCCGTTTGAATTCAGCGCAGCCGACGGCAGGAACAGCGTACGAGTTGGATGCCATTGCCGCGGTTGTCTTAGGCGGTACCAGCTTATCGGGAGGAAAAGGATGGATTTTTGGCACATTGGTGGGAGCACTCATGATCGGTGTGTTAAACAATGGTTTAAATTTACTCAATGTATCTTCCTTTTATCAACAGGTCATTAAAGGAGCGGTCATTCTTCTTGCGGTCTTGCTCGATCGCCGCAAAGAAGCATGATAGATTTGATCAAAAAACAAGGGGGAATCAAAATGAGAAAAGCAGTGGGGTTATTGGCAGCATTGTTGCTTGCGGGAGGCGTGTTGGGTGGATGTTCGCTCGAACAGAACAACGCATCGAGCGGCCAAGGGAAAACGAAACAGGACGGAGAAGTCAAAATCGGTTTGTCCATTTCCACCTTGAACAACCCGTTCTTTGTCACATTAAAAGAAGGGGCTGAAAAAGCCGCCAAGGACAAAGGGGCAGAACTGATTGTGGTTGATGCCCAAAATGATTCGGCGAAACAAATCAACGATATTGAAGACTTGATCCAGCAGAAGGTCGATGTGCTTTTGGTCAACTCGACGGACGCTAGCGCCGTGGTTTCGGCGATTGAATCGGCGAACAGCGCCAACATTCCAGTGATTACCGTTGACCGCAGCGCGGATGGCGGGAAAGTGGTCACCCATATCGCCTCCGACAATGTGGCTGGAGGGAAAATGGCAGCCCAATTTCTTGTCGATCACTTGAAAAACGGTGGAAACATAGTGGAATTAGAAGGGATTCCTGGTTCTTCGGCGGCTCGTGAACGTGGAGAAGGATTTCACCAAGTCATCGACAAAGCGGCCAATATGAAGGTCGTCGCCAAACAGGCGGCAGATTTTGACCGGGCGAAAGGACTGTCGGTCATGGAAAACATTTTGCAAAGCCATAAAGACATTCAAGCGGTCTTTGCCCATAATGACGAGATGGCCTTAGGGGCATTGGAAGCGTTGCAAGCCCATGGAATGAACAACGTGATGGTGGTTGGATTCGACGCCACGGATGATGCGGTCAAAGCGGTGAAAGAAGGCAAAATGGCAGCCACGGTCGCGCAAAAACCGGCATTAATTGGCGAAAAAGCTGTGGAAGCCGCCATTCGCGTTCACAAAGGGGAGAAAGTGGAACCATTCATCCCGGTTCCGCTTGAATTAGTTCACCGGCAATAACATGCCATTGGATCTGCGGTGTTGGTTGAGCATCAAGGCTCGGCTAGCACCGCTGCTTGTTTTTGTTCTTGATGGAGCTGTTGAATGAAAAAGCAAAAACCATTACCGAGACGCTGTCTTCCATGCAATCAGCAGTAAGACTTAAAGGCAGAAGATGCAAGAAGGCTCATGCTGCTTTATTGGTTGGATTCTCCCATTGAGATGAGAAACAGCTTCTCTTTCTCTATGAAGCAGAAAGATCTTCTTCCTTTCACGGAAAAGATCCATGGGCAGCGTGATTTGCCCTCCACCCGGGGATGAAAATCTTGCGTCCGTGCGGCATTTTTACGGAAAGCATCTATGCTCACGGAGTGTACCTTTAGCATGAACAGGCGGTCGCGTTGCACGTCCCTTAGCAACAACAATCGTTTGCCCGCGGTGTTCATAGGTGATTCGATCGCTGCCATAAGTATGCGATTTGCTTTGATCGGGGCGACAGATCCGCTTGCTTATGTTTATGCTGAGCGCCAATGAATAAAGGAGAAGGTTCTGTAACCGATCGTCAGCCAGGCGTCGTTCAAGCCTATTAAAACAAGCGCGCCGTTTGCAGAAACGGCGCGGAGTAGGTGGGAAGGAGCTAGTATAGCACACACCACGATTTATTTAGATATGAAAAAGAACGTCTCTAGGTAGTGGGCCCGAGCCACGTAATAGCCACACACCATGATTTATTTTGACTGACTAGAGATCGTTCGGGCGGACGGAAGAGCGGCTTCCTCCACCATCTGGGTGCGACGTTTCAATTCATTGTTCAGTTGCTCGGCTTCCTGCAAATGTTTCGTGACCACTCCACTGCGCACGCCCCAGAAATAGAAGGCGAGAGCGAGGAGGGCAACGAGGCCCATATCCCATCCGTAGGGAATGATGTCCCTTCCTCCAAATTGTTTGCTTCCTAAGCACGACACCAATGCCATGCTAAGCAAATATACCAACATCCAGATTCCTGCTTTCAGCTCTTGAGCGAATTGGCGCCAGCCGTTTCGGCTTTGATAATAAAAATAAATAGGCAAGCCGATGAAAATGATAAACAACACCTGTCCTGTCAACGGCCAACGAGCCCAATAGAAAGTTAAAGAAGCAAACACAAAACCGCAAGGAGCGATGATCGGCAGTCCTTTAAGGCGAAACGGGCGATACAAATGGGCGCCAGTTCGGCGCAATACAGCCGCTGTGACGGGTCCGGTAATGTAAGAAATCAGTGTAGCGACGGAAATAATTTCAGCTAACGATCCCCATCCACGGAATAAAAAGAGAAATGCGAACGATACTGCTAAGTTAAAGAACATCGCTGCTCGCGGAACTCCATAAATAGGATGCAATGTCCCAAACACGGAAGGAAAATAGCCGTTTTTCTGCATCCCATAAATCATGCGCGCTGTCGTCGCCGTATAGGTTGTTCCCGTACCGGATGGGGAGACGAACGCATCTACATAAAGCAAAATAACGAGCCAATTCACCCCGAGAGCAATCGCTAAATCAGCAAATGGGGAATTAAAACTCAGTTGATGCCACCCATGCTGAACGAGTGCGGGATCGATCGCTCCAACAAAGGCAATCTGCAAGCAAACGTACAACATGGTGGCGATCAACACTGAACCGACGACAGAAATCGGAATAGAAAAGTTGGGTTTTTTTGCTTCCCCAGCCATATTAATAGGGCTTTGGAAACCATTGAAAGCGAATACAATTCCTGATGTGGCGACAGCCGTTAGCACGCTTGACCAACCGTAGGGCGTAAACGAAGGATGATCGGTAAAATTTCCACTTTGAAACCCAAAAGCTAAAAGCGCAACAATGGTGGCGGTCGGAACAATAAATTTAAATACCGTAATCATAGAATTGGCTTTGGCGAATAAACTGACGGTCCAGTAATTGAGAAAAAAATAAACCAAAATCAACAGCGAGGCAAAAAATAACCCTTCTCCGGTCAACTGTCCTTCATGGACAAGATCATGAGTCCAAGAAGCCCACTTCCAAGGCCAAGAACTCATGTATTGAACTGAGGCGATCGCCTCGACGGGAATCACTGAAACGATGGCAATCCAGTTCGCCCAGCCGGCAAGGAATCCAGCAAAAGAGCCATGAGAGTATTGAGTATACTTGACCATTCCGCCAGCTTCGGGAAACATTGTGCCAAGCTCGCTGTAAGACAATGCAATGGTTAAAATCACGAGCATGCCGATCAGCCATGAGAAAACAGCAGCAGGACCAGCGATTTGCGCTGCCTTCCAAGCCCCAAATAACCAACCCGATCCGATAATCGATCCTAAACCAGTCATCATTAACGAAAATGTTCCCATCTTCCGTTGCATATCATCAACTCCTTCAAGATTTTGAGATGGCCGGCGAGCGAAACAAGCAATCGGTGCCAACAATGATTCTTCCCCGTTGAGACGTCTTTTCATATTGATCGTTTGAAGCGGCGCTTTTTCTTCTGAATTCAAGATGGCCATGTTTTGAGCCCTTGTGTCGGTCTATCCTCGCTTTGAGGGCCATTGATCAAAAGCTTGTCCTCTCTTGAATCGAGCTTTTTCATGTGTACAGATGCGCTTTGCTCCCAATCTCTGAACCACTGTTTGGCGATCAGGCGCTCGGCAGCATTCAAAGACCTAGAGGGCTGGTGATTTAATGTAAAATACTGTTGATTCCATCTGTTTCTCAATTAGAGAAACCTAGCAGAATCAGCTTTCTTTTCTGAATGAAAATGCCGCCGATTCGTGTGCGACAGAGGTTTTTCACCGCCCCTCTAGAAACGATCGCGCGCAAGGGGGAATCCAAGGCTAGAGCATTTTTATTTTACTACAGATGCAAAAGAATTCAAAAGTCATCTGCTTCCATTTCTTGTTTTGGAGCTGGAAAGGGGATTGCAAGGGAATCAGGGATCGCAACAGGACTGGGACACCCTCTCTCAATATATAAGAGGCCGGTGAAAAAGTACACACCAAGGCAGGAATGTAGGGGGGTATGTTGAAAACGGAAGAAGAATCTTTAAATGGAGCGTGAGCGGATCATGAAAGCCTCCAATCATCCTTCGACTCAGCCTCGTCTGTTTCCAGTCATCGACATGGAGGAACGGGTTCCCCCACATCATCTCCTACGCCAAATCAATGAAGCGGTTGACGTTTCCGTCATTCACGATGGGGTGGCTCCCCTGTACACGGAAAAAACGGGTCGTCCAGCGGCGGATCCGGAACGGCTGCTTCGCCTGATGTTGCTATCGTATTTGTTTGATCACTCCGAGCGGGGCGTGACGGATCCGGATGCCTAGTTGTACAAGAAAGGCAAAGGA
>NZ_LQYX01000086.1:1915-12357 GCF_001587475.1 Geobacillus sp. B4113_201601 | reverse complement strand
AAGCGTATCCTCGGTATCTGGTGCACGACGTCATCGACGTCCAGTCGCGCGTGATTTTGTCCAGACGGGCCAGCCTTGCCACTGGAACGGCGGAGCGGGAGACGAGTTGGGAGCAGCGAGCTTCCATTCGGTTTCGCTACCCGTCGATCACGATTCGAACCTTGCCCGCAGACAAAGCGCATGGCACCACGGAGGATTTGAAAGCGCTCTCGAAAGCGCTCTTCGTTCAAGGCATCACGCCGCTCGTGTCGCTGCGCCGCAAGGAGATGGAAGAAATTCCAACCTAGGAGGCCGGTGATTTAAGGAGAAACACTGCTCTCCGACAGTGTTCCCAAACCAAAAAACGTTGCAACGTCATCATTTCATTCCTTGTGACTTCTCCCCAATCGAGCCCGTTTGTTGTTTTTCACCAGTCTTCTAGAACACTGGTGATTTACTCGTGGATACGGATTTACAATGTTATTTCTCAATTAGAAAAACCTTGTTTTATCGGGCCTGTTTTTCAATCATTCTCCCATTGATGAAGGGGATCAGCGGTTTTTCACCGGCCTCCTAGAGGATAGCAGCCTTTGATGTGATCTCTCTGTTTTGAACATTGAGTACGCCCTGCCATTTTTGAAGACAGATGGTTTTTGGGTGAACAAGCCTCATTGATGTTTGATTGCCGCCAAAGCAAACGAAACCAATGCCTCTGAATGGTTTTATTTCATTTTCCGTAATACCGCCCGTACAGGGCTCCCATCGCCATTTACTAAGGGAAGAGGAAGGGCTGCTAGCTCATAGTCCCCAGGAGGAACATGGTCTAATACGAGCCCCTCCAAAATATGAATTCCACAGCGGTGCAATTCGTGATGGGCAGGCAATCGTTTGCTTGTCAACGGGTCAACGGAAGGCAAATCCACCCCGATCAAACGAATTCCGTATTTTCTTAAGTATGGCGCCAATGGCGGATCAATATAGGGGATGGTTTCCGGAAATGTATTCCGATTTGTCCATGCCCCCGTGTAGATTAATAAGCGTGTCACTCCGTTTAAGTCAATCTGTTGTAATTCGTCGATTCCAATTTTTTTTGGATTTGAAAGATGGATAACCCGGGCCGGTCCGATATAGATATTTACATCAAGATCGATGACTTTTTTTCCTTTGTTATCAAAGTGAAAGGGAGCATCAATGTGTGTGCCTGTATGTGTGCTCATGGTGATTTGGCCGACATTTACTGACCCACTGTCCTCTTTGTGCCAGCGAATGCGATAGGAAAAAGGAGTATCGCCCGGCCATACCGGAGTATGTTCATCAAGTCGTTGGGAGATGTCGATCCATGCACTCATCGTTCCGCCTCCTGCTGTTGTCTTTTATAATTTGGTTCTTAATGTCCATAGTTCAGGAAAGAACGGCCGATCGAGTGCTTTTTTCAAGTAGGAGACACCTGATGATCCTCCGGTTCCTTTTTTGTAGCCAATAATTCGTTCAACCGTAGTCATGTGCATATAACGCCATATTTGCTGTTGGCTACCTATATCTACTAGCTTTTCCGCGAGCTCATATAAATCCCAATATCGATCGACATTTCGATATACCGTCAACCATGCTTTCTCCACGCTAGCATTTGGCTGGTAGTTTTGCGAGTAATCGCGCTGAAGGACCTCCTGATCAATAGATAACCCGCGAACGGCCAATGCTTTGATCGCTGCGTCATAGACACTTGGAGCGTGTAGTGCCCTCACCAACTGTTCGTAAATATGCTGATCGTGTTGGAAGACAGGCAAAACGTGTATATTTTTTTGTCCAAGGGCAAATTCAATTAAACGGTTTTGATAAGACTGGAATCCGGAAGCATGGCCTAAACATTCACGAAATTCCATGTACTCTGATGGAGTCAGTGTTGAAAGAACACCCCATGATTGAATGAGTTGTTGTTGGATTCTTGAGATGCGGGCAAACATTTTAAAGGATGGTTCTAAATCGTCATCTAAAATACATTGAATAGCAGATTCCATTTCATGTAAAATGAGTTTCATCCAAAGTTCACTTGTTTGGTGAATAATGATAAATAGCATCTCATCATGATGGTTAGATAACCGCCGTTGACTCGATAAAATTTTATCAAGCTGAAGATAGCTTGTGTACGACATCTCTTCTTGGAAATCTGTATGAATGCCTTTCTCCAGTTCGAATGAATTTTGTTTCTTTTGCATATGTTCCCACCCTTTTCGTAGAATGATCGGCTGGATACGATTATTGATTTGTGCTCGCGACCGTTTCATCGGATGATGTAGAAGAAGTTGCGTTATGGTATGTGGCATTGCGCTTTTTCCAAAGAACATACGCAATGGTTAGCAATAATAGCCAAGGAATCCCAAACTGTAACATCGGTTTAAATGGTGTAAACCAAGTTGTAATCATTAAACAGAGTAATAGTACGCCGCCTAGGATGGTTAAGTAAGGAAATCCAATCATTTTGATCGTCAATGGGCGACCATTCGTTTGATTCCACTTGTTTCGGAAAAAAAGATGAGAAACAAAAATCATCAACCAAGTAAAAATGGCTCCAAACATGGAAATGCCCATCATGACCGTATACGATGTCTCAGGAAGAAGGGCTGAAACGATGGCTGAAATGGCAATTCCGGCGGTAGAAACGAGTAATGACTTGATCGGAACCCCTTTTTTGCTCACCCCAGCAAAGAAAGAGGGAGCATATCTTTCTTGTGCCAATGCAAACATCATTCTCGTTGACGCATATAATTGGCTATTCATCGCCGATAGTGCCGCAGTGAGAACAATGAAGTTCACCATCCCGGAAGCACTAGGGATGTTTAGGATTTCCATTACTTTCACAAAAGGACTTTTGTCAATTCCCGCTGCTTTCCATGGGACGATCATCAACATGATGGCGATCGTGAGTACATAAAAAGTCGATAAACGAAAAACGGTTGCTTTTAATGCTTTGGGAACGGCAATTTCGGGTTCTTTTGCTTCACCTGATGTAACCGCTATCATTTCTGTTCCTAAGAAGCTAAACAGAGAAATAAAGATAGCCACCCACATCCCCCACCAGCCAAATGGGAGAAATCCGCCATCATTAACGAAATTGGAGGGTCCAATTCCAGATTGTTCCGATCCCCCGAATATAACATAGGTTCCAAGGAGAATAAAAAGGACTACTGCACTCACTTTGATCATCGAGAACCAGTACTCAAAAGTAGCAAACGTATGAACGTTAGTGGCATTAACGTAAATAAGAATGCCTCCAAATAGTAGAATCCATAGGATCCCTGGTGTATGAGGGAACCAGTATCTCATATAAACGGCAATGGCACTCACTTCCACCCCTACAGCGAGGACATTAGCGATCCAATACGAATAGCGGACGATAAAACCTGCATAGGGGTGGATGTACCGATCAGCAATGGTTCCAAAAGAACCTGATGTTGGATGAGCGACAGTCATTTCAGCTAAACAACCCATCAACAACAATACGATAAAAGCACCAATGGCATAACTAAGCAAAACACTAGGCCCGGCTGTTTGAATGGCAAGGCCACTTCCGAGAAACAACCCGGTGCCAATGGCACATCCCATAGCGATCATAGTTAATTGGTTCGTTTTTAATTTACGATGTAATCCAGTGTCTTTTTCTTGCGATTCATGCGTATAGTGATTTGGCTTGGTCATTGTGACTCCCTCCTTACTATTTAGGCGACTACTTCACGCTCGTTTGAAAACTTCTTATACTGTTTCTCTTGCATGATTTTCTTAAGAATTTGTACAACGTTCCATACCTCTTCATAAGATGTGTACAAAGCAATCGGGGCTAAGCGAATAATATTTGGTGCTCGGAAGTCTGGAATGACGCCATTTTCTTTTAATGATTTGCAAATGCGGGCCGCTTCCTCGTGTTCTAAGCTAATATGTCCCCCACGGCGTGCATTGTCCTTTGGATTGCCGATGATAAAGCCGAAAGAAGAAAGTTCATGTTCAATTAAGTACATCAAGTAACTCGTCAGTTGCAAAGACTTTTGACGAATCCGTTCGATTCCTGCTTCCATGAAGATTTCTAAGGATCCAATCAAAGGAGCTAGACTCAAAAGATGCGGTGTTCCAATTTGATAAGCTCCAGCTGTCAAAGAAGGACTGAATGTATGTTCCATATCAAATTGTTTGTCTTTTTTCGATCCAAACCATCCAGCTAGGCCAGGTGCGGAACCGAAATGTTTACGATGGACATAGAGTCCTGCGACACAGCCAGGCCCTCCGTTTATATACTTGTAGTTGCACCAAAAAGCGAAATCAACCCCCCACTCACTAAATGAGTGCGGAATGGCTCCAATGGAGTGGCAAGCATCGAATCCGATCAAGATGCCACGTTTATGTGCTTCATGAGTCAGCAGCTTGATGTCCAAAATTTGACCACTGCGATACAAAACAGTAGGCAAAATAACTAAGGCAACGTCTTCAGACATGGCTGAAATAATATCTTCTTCTTCCAAAAAACGCCCATCACGACTTTTTACTCGAATCAGATGGGTGCTGGGGTCATAACCGTGAATACGAAGCTGACTCTGCAACGCATAAATGTCTGATGGAAAGGTTAATTCATCAGCTAAGATCTTTGTCCTCTTTCCTTCTGGATGATAAAAGGTAGAAACTAACTGATGCAAATTAACAGTGGTAGAGCCTGTAGCAATCACTTCTTCCGGTGAAGCGCCGACTAATGGCGCCAACATGGCGCCCACCTTCTCTGATAGGTCAAACCATGGATGAGTTCCTTTTGTCCAACCGTCTATTCCTAATATTCTCCAATCTTGTAATACGGTGAACAGTGTTTTTTCCGCTCTTTTGGAAAGAAGTCCTAGTGAGTTGCCATCCATATAAATGGAATTTGGCGGTAAGTAAAATTCATCGCGGAAATGACGTAATGGGTCTTCTTGATCAAGCTTTTGGGCAAATTCTAATGTAGGTTCCAAGTTTGTGACGTTCATGAATCTACCTCCTATTTCATTCGATGCATGCTAAAAAGATTTTACAAAAGAATTTGACATGATGTCAATTACTAAATGTTCTAAATATTTTTTTTTATGTTTCAGCTTTGTCATCTTCTTTTATTTTGGTCTTATACCCCTTATGCTAAGAAGCAAGGGAGTATCGTTAAGGAGGGATACAGTGGATCGCAAAAAAACGATCGATCGCCGCCATATGCGTTCTGTGGCCACGCGCCAAAAAATATTGCAAGCAGCACGGGAAGTGTTTATCCGTGAAGGGTTCCATGATACTACTGTTACCCAAATTATCAAGAAAGCGGGTGTAGGGTATGGTACAGCCTATGTTTACTTTAAAGGGAAAGATGATATTCTGATCACGCTGATGGAAGATGTGATGG
Organism: Geobacillus sp. B4113_201601; assembly: GCF_001587475.1. Classification (NCBI taxonomy): domain Bacteria; kingdom Bacillati; phylum Bacillota; class Bacilli; order Caryophanales; family Anoxybacillaceae; genus Geobacillus; species Geobacillus sp. B4113_201601. The sequence continues at coordinate 6,977 of NZ_LQYX01000086.1, read as the reverse complement.
GGCAATTTTATCAAATCGCTGAGCTTTCCTTTTTTCCTACATCAAAGGAGGAAGCACAACGAATGATTCAAAGTCAAGCGTATTCCTTCTTAAAAATGGCGGAAGCGGAACGCGACATGTTACAGGTATTCGAGCAAGCGATCGGTGTTTCCCAAGCCGCGTCTTCGAAATGGGCAGAAATCCGCGAGCGATTTATCCAACGAATTTCTCAAGATATTTCTTATTCCCAACGTAAAGGACTCGCTAGGACAGAATTAAATCCTGAGGTAGTGGCGCGTGGTTGGTTTTTTACGAATGAAATGTACTTATGGGACATTGTGCGTGGTCATCATCGTAAATGTTCAATAGAGGAAATTGCTTGGACGATCACGGTGGTGTATATGGAGGGACTTTACCGATGAATGCTTGTTGGCTTTTTTATGCTAGGAACAAATAACGTTACACTCTCTTCCATAAAAACATGACAGTTTGAATATATTCATGATTTACCGTCAACTATAACAAGCCTGTAATAGGGTATCGTAAAACTTGATTAGGAGGGAAGGAATCAACATGGACGGGAGGGTTTGGGAGGAAGCAAGAAAAGAACGCTTGAAACTGCTTAGGGAGGTTGAGGGACTTTTGTCATTTATCAGGGACCCGGTCTTCGTTGTCGATGCACAAGGATATATCGCTCATACAAATTCTGCCGCAGAGCAAATACTGGAACGTCCCCAAATCGTTGTGATCGGTAAACACATCACAGAATTTGTCCAATCTACATCACTTTCTCAGCATATTAAGCAGGGAAGGCCTGTAGCTAGTCTGGCTGTCTGCATGAGGAATGTGAAAGGGGACTGTGTGGAGTTTTCGTGCCGATTGCATCCGTTGCTCGTAGATAAACATGTGGAAGGAGCTATTTTGTTTTTTACCAAGCCGGTTTTACGAAATGTATATAAACGAAGAGTGAATCTGAGTGAATCTTAGACATCCTCTGATTCTTTTCTACAAGAAAAAGGCGGATTAATCCGCCTTTGGTGTTTATTGAAAATAAAGGGTGGAAAATCCACTTTTTATTTTAAAATTTGATTAATCATGAACGAAACCACTAAAAACACGATTCCTAGAATAAGAAATAAGGAAGAGGAACTCAGAAAGCTAATTCCGACAATTCCTGCTCCTATTGCCATTCCACAATATCGTACAAAATTAAATATTCCTAATGCCAATCCTTTTTCATTTGTATATTGACTACTAATGATTGTTGAAAATAATGGTGGAGAAAATCCTAGTAAAACACCATAAATGAATAAAATAATACTTAATATGATCATGTTCTTTTCCATCATTAAACCAAATAATATAATGAAAAACGGCATTAAGTATAAAATTGTACGGTATAACTTTTCTAAATCAAATCTTCTTTGTAACTTTTTAAATAAAGTACTACCTATAATCATACTAATTGTCAAAGGCAAATATAATAATCCGATAATCTGTAAAGATATTTGATAGTGATCGTGCAATAAAACAGGTAAGTATGTCAATATTGAAAAATATACTAGGAAGACGAAAAAACCAATTCCGATAACACTCATGCCTTTTTTATCTGCCCATAAAATTTGATATTTATGAAGTGTTTTATATTTATTTTTATTATCTGATAATTGTTTACTATTTAATGTCGGAAGTTTGTATCCTAAAAAAATCAACAATGTCATTGAAATGACAAATAGAAATAAAAATACACCTGAATAATTGTAGTATTGTCCAATGAATCCTCCCAAGATCGGCGCAAGTGCGGGGGCTAATGTCAATAAGATTTGATATGTTCCCATTGCATCGCCCCGTTCTGCCCCTTCAAATAAATATGCAATGACATTCACCGCAATCAACGGAATCATTCCTGTACCAATGGCTTGAAACATTCGTGCAACAAAAAATACCATAAAATTTGTTGTAAATGCACAAAATAAAGTTGAGATACTTGTAATGAAAAGACTAGTGATCATTAACTTTTTTTGATTCGCAGAATCAATAAATGTTCCTAATATTACTTGCATGATAGAAATAATAAAGATAAAACCACTAACTGTTAAATCCACCCAAAAAATTGTTGTGTCAAAAGTATCTCGAATAAGAGGAATCAAAGGGGAATAAATATTTTGATTTAATGACGCAAAAAAAGCTGAAATACTTAAGAGAAGAACCAGAACTTTGCTTTTTTGTTGAAAGGCTTTATCCAAAGATTTTCCCTCCTACTTCATATTTTCATTTTTCAAATGATTAGTAAGCGTATTTAAAAATAATATGATTGTTTCAAGTTGTTCCTTATTGAAGTTATCTAAAAGTGATAAATATTTTTCTTCAGCCTCCTTATGCAGCTTCTCATGAATTGCGGCCATTGTTTCCCCTTTTTCAGTTAAAACATAGAAAATTTCTTTTTTATTTCCTTCATTTTGTTTTTCTCGAATAATCCCTTTCTCCAGTAACTTTTTGGTTGCTTTCGTTACCGCTGGTTTCGATATGTTAAGTTCTTTAGCTAAAGTCGTATTATTCATTAATTCATTTTCTTTCAGAAGCGCAACAATGTGAAATTGTGTCAATGTCCATGAAACACCGAACAATACGTTCTTATTATTGCTCGATTCGGTTCTTCTGAGCGATTCCCTAGTTGTGATGAATTCTTGTAATGCTTTTAGAACTTTCTTTTTAGTGATTTCCATTCTCATCCTCCTCACTATAGTTAACCGGTTAACAATAATGGTAAGGGAATTTTTATGTGTTGTCAAGGGGAGCGAATAATAATTTGTTCAATTCGATAATGTTTGACAATATTTTTTGGGTGTGCTATATTATCGTTAACCAGTTAATATTAATCAGTTAATATTAACTGGTTAATTACAATTGAGGAAAGGGGTTTTTAAATGCAACAAATTATTAAAGATTTGTTCTATGTTGTTCCACTATCCAGAAATTGCGAGAAAATTTATAAGAATAAGACTCACATACTTTTAGGTATCAGTCCCTTTAACAGTAAGTTTTCACAAAACTATATTCATCAACTTATTGATTGGTCATCAAAAAATTTCAAAAATGTGACCGTTTTATTAGCTGGAGATGAAGCTAAGAACTTACTTGAAGCCCTCGGAACTCCTACAACAAAAGCGGAAAGAAAAGTTAGAAAGGAAATCAGACGTCATTTCCGTTTTAGCGAAGAAGCATTAAGGAAAAATGGTAGAGAGATTGATATATATACTTTTTCAGATTTTAAAAACAACAAAATTTATAATGAAGTTTATCAAAACGTAATTTATCACTTTGAAAAATATGAAAAATTTAGGAAATCTTGTTTGGCAATGTCTCATGATGCACTTTCTAGCCGAGCGAAGTCTTTAAATATGGAAGATATAGAAATTACAGATAATATGTTATTTCACGCTGTAAAATACGTATTAGCAGAACTACCTTTCTTTCTATCAGGTGCTTCAATTCTAGGCTATAAAGAGTCCGTGCTTGCATATCATAGACCGTGGAAATTAGGAGAGGAAATTAAAAATTCAGAATTTTATGTTAAAATGAGTGACAACCAAGGCTATATCATCTTGAAACAAATTAATTAATATTTGAAAGGAGTTTTATATATGCTGCAACAAAGTAAAATAAGTATTTTTTCAGAAGCTTACTCAAAAGATCCTTACAAGTTTTTTTCTTATTTTAGAACACAAGAGCCTGTTTTTTATGAAGAATCTATTGACTGTTATTTTGTTAGTAATTATGAAGATGTGAAATATGTTTTAGAAAATGAAGAAATATTTACTACTAAAATGTTAGCGAAACGAGCTCAACCAGTTATGCGTGATAGAGTTTTAGCCCAAATGACTGGAAAAGAGCATAAAGAAAAAAAGAAAATGATAATGAAAGGGCTCACAGGTGAAAATCTCAAACGATTACTTTCTTTATTCAAACAAAATGCTATTGAAGTCTTAAACCCTTATCTTAATCGTGGAAAAATAGACTTAGTAAATGATTTTGGCAAGATATTTGCTGTTCAATCAACAATGGATATGTTGGGCTTAGATAAAAAGGATCAAGAGCAAATTGCCGAATGGCACAAAGGCATAGCAAAATTTATTACTTCTTTCAATCTCTCTGATGAAGAAATTGAGTATTGCTTTTGGTGCAGTGAACAGTTAGAAAAATATTTACTTCCAATCATAGAAAGTAAAAAAGACTCTTCTGGAAACGATTTAATATCTATACTAAAAAGTTCAGAATTTAATGGCATAAAAATGACTTCTCAGGAGCTTCTTGCCTTAACATTGAATATTTTATTGGCTGCAACTGAACCTGTCGATAAAACTTTAGCTTTGCTATTTTACAATCTACTTCAAAATCCAAAACAATTCGAGGATGTAAAAAATAATTGCAAGCTTTTGAAGAATGCTATTAATGAAACATTGCGTTTTAAACCTCCAGTTCAATTTATTCCTAGACAAGTTTCTAGAGAAGTGACTATCAAAGGAGTTTTGATTCCTAAAAATGCAGTAATTATAAATATGATTGGTGCTGCTAATAGGGATCCTAAAGCCTTTTCAAATCCAGATAAATTTGATATTTATAGAAGCTTTGAAGATAATAAAGCTTTCACTAGTCACTCACAAAATCTAGCATTTGGGTATGGAACACATACTTGTGTAGGGGCTTCCTTAGCGCTTATGCAATTAGAACTTGTAGCAAATATTATTTTAAACAGTTTTAAAAACATTGAGTTGGACGAGTCTTTTTCGTATGAAGAAAAAGGATTATATACTAGAGGTCCAGTTTCTTTAGTTTTAAAGTTTACTACATAGTGAACTCGAGACTTTTCTGAGATTTAAATATATCAACCCGTGGTGCTAGATAAACTTGATCAAGCAGAAAAATAGCCCTTGCCTGCGGATCTCCTGTAGAATGAAAGTGCGACCTACCACCCGAGTTCGACAGTCACTAGGCAAACAAAATGCCTCTCATCCCTTGATACCAAAGGGATGAGAGGCATTTGGGCATACGTTGGGCGTGTATCTAGGTGCGAGGATGAATA
>NZ_LQYX01000086.1:623-1905 GCF_001587475.1 Geobacillus sp. B4113_201601 | reverse complement strand
GATTCATGGGTTCGAATCTCCACGATCCGAACCAGCAAGAGAGCGAGCCAGCTGAGCAGCACGTGCGCCCGAATGCGATCTTCCAAGCGATGATACATAGGCCGCAATTCCAATGTGGACTTCAATGTCCGGAAGGCCTGCTCGATATCCACCAATTGCTTATATCCAAGCGCGACATCTTCGGCAGACAAGGTGTCATCGGATGTCCGGATGAGATATTTGCCGTCGTACTTTTCCGCGTCACGAACCGCTTGCTTGTCGATGCGAAGGGTTCCGTCCTTCAACTGGCGCAAGTATTTTCCGTAGGACGGATGGGAACGCAACCGGCAGGTCGCCTTATGATGGGCCTCGTTTGGGAGTTGGCGAAACCCTTCTAACTCCTCTTTCAGCGATTCGAGCAGCGTTTCTCGCTCCTTGCGTTGGCGCTCGGCTTCGCTGGGATTGTACACGAGAACATATCGCTGACGCGCTTCTCCGTCTCCTACGGTGATTTCCTTGATATGCAAGTTCTCTCGGATTTGTTGGTAGCGCCCGCGACGGCTTAAGGCCTCTTCGACGGAAGCTTTTCCGGACCGCATTTTTTCGCCGACAATGTAATGTCCTCCTGCCTGTTGTAAGGTTCGCAAGTTTTCTTCAGATGAAAATCCGCGATCCATGACACTGATGACACGACCAAGCTTCCAGCCGATCAAGTCTTGTTTCACCTGTTTGATGACCGTCATGTCCATCGTATTGCTTGGCCATACCCAAGCGCGAATCGGGACTCCTTCCCGAGTGACGGCCAGCCCAATGACGATTTGGACAAGATCGGGTCGCTTGTCTTTGGAAAATCCCTGCTTTCGAAGGGATTCCTCTTCCGGTGTTTCGGACGGATCGACTTCGAAATAAGACGAAGTCGTATCAAAATAAAGCAAATCGACTTCCAGATTCAATAAGTCAGCTACAGCATGGAACACTTGACGTTCCAAGTCCGATTGCACGATCAGCAGTTCATCCATCGCTCGGTACAGCTGATGGCTGGCGACCTCGGGAAGATGGGGAATATACACGTCCTTCTCCACCCACTCCTCCATCGCCAGCTTGCTTGAGGGATGAAGGGCTCGATTCGCCACCATGGCAAAAATCAGCCGTTCCAGCGGAATTTGATGATGCCGGGAGGCAAACAAGGAGTGGAGAATCTCTCCCAACCCCAGTTGTCTCCAGAGCTGATCCAAGAGCCAAACGCCGCCGAGGTGTTTGCATGACTGGAATTGAAAGTCATCGGAAGCTTCTCCTGTCAACT
>NZ_LQYX01000086.1:0-613 GCF_001587475.1 Geobacillus sp. B4113_201601 | reverse complement strand
CGACTTCCCAAGCCTGCTCAGGAGAAAGGAATCGCGAAATGCTTTTGGCCAGACGTTCCAAGACGGCGCGATCCACCTCGTCTTCGCGCCCGAACGAATAAATCACCTTCGCTTTCGCATATTTGGCCTTCGGATCCCATTCATTGTGAGCAAGCTGGAGATAAGCAACGGTTGTTCCATCCTTGTTTTTGCGTGTGACTCGTCGTATGTACATGCCTATATTATAACGTATAAACTTTATTTTTAAAAGAAAAAATTAATAAATCGTGTGCCTATGAAATTCAGCGTTTTTTCCTAGGATCCGCATCACGAAACCCTTGATATAACAGCATTTTGGTCATTTCCATTTGCCTAAAATGACCTCAAAACTGTCGAACTCGGGTACCATTCGAAAGGAGAATCCCCATGCAAGAGCACTTTCATTTTACTACAGATCGAGCTAAGATTCAAAAACAATATGCTGCCATTTTCTTTTTTGTCTCCGCCCAACTGTCATTGATTCAGACGCATCTTCAACGCCGCAACCGCCATTTGGTCAAGCAAGAAGATAGCGTGATCATAGCGATTCACATTTTGGGGAAACTGCTTGGTTTTTCTTCCGAACGGGCATGGC
>NZ_LQYX01000085.1:3928-58839 GCF_001587475.1 Geobacillus sp. B4113_201601 | reverse complement strand
ACCCCTGCATCATACCAAGAGGGCTTTTTTTGATCAAGTCCCCGGAAAAGCTCCTAACGGGAATGCTCCTTTTTTCTCGATAATTTGATAAGCAGCGTCACGAACGTTGGCAAAAATGCGCTCCAAATCCTCCCTTGCCTGTTCTCCTTTCGATTCGATCCACTTGCGGATCGGCACCCCGCCGATGTCAGCCTGGCTCCAGACCGGAAGCTCGGTATCGCCGTGTTCCCCGATAATGTAGGCGTGGACATTCGTCGGGGCGATGGCGAAATACTCGCCTAATAAAAAGCGAAAGCGGGCGGTGTCCAAAATCGTGCCCGATCCGATTACTCGTTCTGGCGGCAGGCCGCTGAACTTCCACGTCGCATATGTTAAAATATCAACCGGATTGGTGGCGACAAGAAACAATCCTTGAAACCCGGATGCCATAACCGATTCAACGATCGAGCGGAAAATGGCGATATTTTTATCCACTAGATCAAGCCGCGTCTCGCCTGGTTTTTGATTGGCGCCGGCGCAAATGACGACTAAATCAGCGTCGCGGCAGTCGCGGTAATCGCCATGCCAAATGTCCGTGGGCTTCGGCGCAAACACTTTCCCATGGTTGAAATCCATCGCATCGCCCGCAGCTTTATTTTCATTCGCATCGATGAGCACAATTTCATCGGCAATCCCTTGGTTCAATAAAGCAAAAGCATAACTGGCGCCGACAAACCCGGTGCCGATGACCGCCACGCGATTTCCTCCTCCGTTTTTCATCGCTGTCTCCCTCCTCATTATTGTGAATATATTCACAAATTATTTTACACGATGAAGCGAGAACTATGCATAAACGATTATGGCAATTGTTTGGCCGTTGTTTGGCATTTTTATGACAGCCTCCGTTAAGCAAAAAACGGACGGGGCAGTCAGCTCCCCGTCCCGCGATACCACCTCACCCCAGCGTTCCAAAGCATGACGGCGATGGCAAAAAACAAGGCGCCGACGACCGGAGTGAAAAACGCGTAGCCATACCATTCTTCCTTGCGGAGAAAATACGAAGCCGGATAGACGCCGACGAAGGCAAACGGCAACACCCACGTTAAAATATAGCGGATGACGCGATGGTAAATATCGACCGGGTAGCGGCCATAGCTGCTGATGTTGTACATCATCGGCATGATGGATGTGCGGGCATCGGCAAAAAAGCTAATCGTCGCCAGCGAAATGAAAATGCCGGCATAAATCAACACCCCGCCGACCACAAGCAAAATAAACATCAAGGCATCATACCAATGGAACGAAAGCGACAAGCGGCTGCCGACATACACCATAATGACCAGCCCGGGCACAGCGCCAAGCAACGATTCGAGCTCCATTCGCTCGAGAATGATCTGAAACAGGCTGTGCACCGGGCGCGTCAACACGCGGTCCATTTCGCCTTGGACAATGTAGCGCTCATTAAAATCCCATAAGTTGAAAAAGGCCGCAAATACGGCGTACGGCACGAGGAAAAAGCCGTAAATGAACAACATCTCATCGCGCGACCAACCGTGAAGGAGCGGCGTATGGCTGAACACAACGAGCAAAAAGATCAAGTTGACGGCCTGAGCCATCAAGTCGGACAGCCACTCTACGAACAAATCGGCACGATATTGCAGTTTCGTCTTCATATATTGCCCCATGTATTGAACAAACACCGATACGTAAAACAACGTTTACCCTCCTTGCACAACGAGACGCCGTTTCGCCGCCCTCCATAACCATCCAAGCGGGAACAGCAACGCGATGCACCACGCCGCCTGCATGAGCAGGCCATCGCGAACGGCGGCGCCTTGGAAGCTTTCCGTAACAATCATGCTCGGGATATAGCTGATCGCCTGAAACGGAAAATAGTGCATCCATCGCTGCGCCCAATCTGGATAAAAGGAAAGCGGCAAAATCAACCCGGAAAACAAGTCGATGATAAACCGCTTCGCCCGCAGCAATCCTTCATTGCGGAACGTAAAAAACGTCACAACCCCCGCGAGCAAGTTCAGCTCGGAAAAAATGATAAAACTGAATAAAAGCGACAGAGCGAAGGCGAACCACGTTTTCGCGTGTTCTGGAAACTGCAGCGGCAAAAAAAGCGATACGACCAAAAGCCCAGGCAATGATAAAAAGAACAGGCGGAACAGCCCCTCGCCAAGCCCTTGCACCGCTTTCATTCCCAAATAGCTGTACGGGCGGATCAATTCCACCGCTACTTTTCCATCCCGGATTTCCATGGCGATTTCGCGGTCAAGGTTGTTAAAATAAAACGCCCGCGCCAGCCAAGAAATGGCGACATACGTCGTCATTTGCTCAAGCGACATCCCTTGCATCGACGGCCTGCCCCCATAAACGGCCGACCAAAGGAAGTAGTACGCCGCAATGTTAATGGCGTAAATGAGAATCCCCGTATAATAATTGGTCCGGTAAGCGAGCATCATTAAAAAGCGGATGCGAATCATTTCCATATACTTATCCATGCACCGCACCCTCTTCGTAAATGTGGCGAACGATCTCTTCCGTCGACGCTTCATAAATCCGAATATCTTGCAGCGGGTAGCGGGCGGCGACGCGGCTGACGACTTCCGGCACTCCTCCCGATGGAACGTGCGCCACCCAAATGTTCGGCTGCTCTCCTTTTTTCCAGACGACATCCAAGTCAACTGTCAGCTCCTGCAAAGACGGAGCGGCCGTTGCTTCTGCGAATGTAAACGCCACCCGTTTTCCTTGTCCCCACTTTTCTTTTAACGTTTCGAGCGAACCATCATAAATGATTTTTCCTTCGTCAAGCATAATCACCCGCTCGCACAGCGCCTCGATGTCTGACATGTCGTGCGTCGTCAGCAAAATCGTCGTTCCGTACCGCTCGTTCAACTGTTTCAAAAACTGACGGATGTTGAGCTTAACAAGCACATCCAAACCGATTGTCGGCTCGTCCAAAAACAACAGCGGCGGATTGTGAATGAGCGCGGCGGCGAGCTCGCAGCGCATCCGCTGCCCGAGCGACAGCTTGCGCACCGGCTTATCAAGCAGCGATCCGATCTCAAGCATCTCGATCACCTCGCCCATATGGCGGTCGTACTGTTCATCGGGAACGCGGTACACTTTTTTCAACAAGCGAAACGATTCTTGAACCGCGATATCCCACCACAATTGCGAGCGCTGGCCGAACACAACGCCGATCGTGCGCACAAATTTCTCCCGCTCTTGATGCGGGTTCATCCCGTTGACGACGATGCGACCTGACGTCGGGGTTAAAATACCGGTCAACATCTTGATCGTCGTCGACTTGCCGGCCCCGTTTTCGCCGATATAACCGACGATTTCACCTCGCTTGACAGCAAAAGAAATGCCGTCAACCGCCCGAACGGTCGTGTAACGGCGCGTCCATAAATCGCGAAACGCCCCGACGAGGCCGGAGCGGCTTCTATGGACTTTAAATTCTTTTCGCAGCTGTTCAACTTCAATGATGTTCATCGTTCTCCTCCCGCCTCTTTAGTTGCCGACTAACAAAGGGGTTTGCCTGTTTTCCGTTACATCGCCATTCATTATACATAAATCATCGTCATTTGCACCTCTTTTGTGTCTCATCCATACCAAAGGGGCTCGTTTGTGCGCGCGAACACCCTAGCCGCAACTGACAACCCCATTATGGTAAAATAAAGGCGCAGTCATCGGAAACAGGAGGATCAAACGATGCAGTGGACCAAATCAGAACAATTCTATGAGGAAGCACTTAAGCACATTGTCGGCGGGGTGAACAGCCCGTCCCGCTCATACAAAGCCGTCGGCGGCGGAGCACCAGTCGTGATGGAACGGGCGCAGGGAGCGTATTTCTGGGATGTAGATGGAAACCGGTACATCGACTATTTGGCCGCCTACGGGCCGATCATCGCCGGCCACGCCCATCCACACATCGCCGCGGCCATCCGCCGCGCCGCCGAGACCGGAGTGCTGTACGGCACGCCGACGCCGCATGAGATTACGTTCGCCAAAATGTTAAAAGAGGCGATTCCGTCGCTTGAAAAAGTACGGTTTGTCAACTCAGGAACGGAAGCGGTGATGACGACGATCCGCGTCGCCCGCGCCTACACCGGCCGCAGCAAAATCGTCAAATTTGCCGGCTGCTACCATGGCCATTCAGATCTTGTGCTCGTCGCCGCCGGCTCAGGACCATCGACATTAGGGACGCCGGATTCAGCTGGCGTGCCGCCAAGCATTGCCCAAGAAGTGATTACGGTGCCGTACAATGATGCGGAATCGTTCCGTGAAGCGATGAACGTTTGGGGCGAGCAAGTCGCAGCCGTATTGGTCGAACCGATCGTTGGCAACTTCGGCATCGTTCTGCCAAAACCAGGCTTTTTAGAAGCGGTGAACGATATCGCCCACCAAACAGGGGCGCTTGTCATTTACGACGAAGTGATCACCGCCTTCCGCTTTATGTATGGCGGAGCGCAAAACTTGCTCGGCATCGAACCCGACTTGACAGCGATGGGGAAAATTATCGGCGGCGGCTTGCCGATCGGCGCATACGGCGGACGCCAAGACATTATGGAACAAGTCGCTCCGCTCGGACCGGCGTACCAAGCGGGGACGATGGCCGGCAACCCGGCGTCGATGCTCGCTGGCATCGCCTGCCTTGAAGTGTTAAAGCAAGAGGGCGTCTACGAACATCTGGATCGGCTAGGAGCCATGCTCGAAGAAGGCATCCTCGCCCATGCCCGCCAATGCGGCCTGCCGGTGACCGTCAACCGCTTAAAAGGTGCGCTCACCGTCTTCTTTACGGAAGAAAAAGTCGAAAACTATGAGCAAGCCCAGCGCAGCGACGGCACGTTGTTTGCGAAATTTTTCAAGCTCATGCTCAAACAAGGAATCAATCTTGCACCGTCCAAGTATGAAGCATGGTTTATCACCCTCGCTCATACCGAAGACGACATCGCCTACACGATCGATGCCGTTGGCAAAGCGTTCCGACAACTGTAACTGCCTCTTTCCTTGCCGAAGCAGGAAGGACGAAAAGCGGCTGTTCCCAGCACGCCGCGCGGAAATGATGGAAGAAAAACCTATCATGAATCGCTAGAACGGGAGGTGGCGGGCCAATCGATTGCCGAACGTGAGAAAAGCGATCATGAATCGCCAGAACGAGCAGAAAACTCGGTCTGTCCACCGACATGTCCAGAAGGGCGCCTTTTCCAAACATTGGGCGCCCTTTCCATCACGACCGAGCCGCTCTTCACTCCTTTTTGGCGATGGAGCACGCCAGAAAACCAACAGTTTATTCCAGTTCGGAAATGACATTGCAAAGCCCGATCCAAGATGAAATCTCCCTCCTCCAAGATGTTGAACGTTTCCCTTTTGCCCCGCAAACGTCCATGCGAGGGGAACACGGCCGTTTTCGTCAAGCTTTTCGACAATTTTGTGAACATGATCCCCCCCTAACCAACGTCCATTGATTTCCTCTGCCCCCCATGGTATGATAAACAACAAATTTTGAAAATTAAGACTCCCCTTTTTCCGTCATGCTTTGAGAGGAGGTGGCCGGCGCCACGGGAGCGCGCGCTTCCGCCTGCGCCTAACGTTCATGGATCAACCAACAGCCAACGCGGCCCAAGCGGCGAAAGGGCAGCCCGCCTTTTTCGCGGCGGTCATGGAAATCAACGGGATGGGAACAAAGAGCCATACGAACGCCGTCCTAGAAACGCTCACCGGCTGGAGCCAATCGGCCGACCGACACTGTCGTGAAGCGAATATTGCCGTTCAATTTGATATTCCGCGCAAGCTGTGGATGGATAAGCTCGCCAACGCCGGACAAAACCCGGAAATTGCCGCCAACGACCATTTCATCGTCGGCCATGTGCTTCTTTCCTGCTCCGCCCGTCCGGAGCCGATTCAAGCGGGCCTGCGCCAACTGATCAAACAGTTCGGCTTCACCCTGCTGTTCGAATCGACTCGGCCATCTTGGCAAAAAAATTCCTTGTTTTGGCAAGTCGCCATGCTGCCGAGCGATGTGTTTTCCCTATCCGATCGCTTGTTCCGCCTAGCAGTCGCGATGGAGCGGCAAACGGATGTCCGCGTCGCTTCGCTCAGCCATCTCCACGTCATCTACGAAGCGAACACCGTGGACGAATTGCGGCGCGACCTAGATGTATCCCATCCGTTCTTCGCCTCATCGGCTGCCTTTGCGTATACCCAAACGGCAGATGCGCCTCATGGTTATCGGCGACTTGGGGCAGCAGGCCTGCTCGTCGATGGCGGCGAGACGTCCGCTTCATCCGTGGAAACGCTCGTCTACGACAATGGCTACAGCTTGCTCGAGGCGGCCGCGCTTGTGTTGACGCCAGAAACGGTCTCGTCCCCGCCGCGGCCGTACAGCAGATGCATCGTCGCCAGCTTGGATCATGAAGCGATATGGCTGGCTGAAACGGAAGGGGCGCTGTGGAGAACGGAATCGCTTTCCCGTATCTTCATCACTACTGAACCGTACGGCGACAACGCCGAGCCGTTGCCCCCTGGTCGGCCGTTGGCTCTTGTCCGCTCGGCCGCTGGATCATTGCTGTGGCTTGAGGGAACCCGCTTCCGGCAAGAAGTAAACGCCCGCCTTTCCAACCGCCGCACCCCTCGCCTTCCCGTCACGTTCTAAACTTTCGGCAACGAGGGGCTGCCCCAAAAGGTCGCCTTCTTTCAAGATAGGCACAACATATAGTGCAGCAGAAGCAGTCAGCACGCATATATAGCGACGAAAGAGGGCGTCCCGGTCCTTTTGGGCCACCCTCTCTCTCATCGCTATATAGAGGCACTAACTGCTTCCCTGCCATACGATTATGCTCTGTCTTTCTTGAAGCGAGATCGCCTTTTCGGTCTGCCCCTCTCTCACCGCTATATAGGCGCTAGCTGCTCCTTTGCCACACGATATGCTCTGTCTTTCTTGAAGCGAGATCGCCTTTTCGGTCTGCCCCTCTTTTATTTATGCCAACTCCTTCTGCCACCTGATAGGGTTGCTATCTTGAGGCAGACCATTTTTTTGGTCACCCCCGTTCTATTTTTTCCTTGAACTCATATAGAAAAGTGTGTATAGTACTGAATGGTTCAGGAAAACGAAAAAGGAGAGTTTTGATCATAGATGAAACTCGGTGCCCGCATTTTGAAAACGGGGATTGCCGTAGCGCTGGCGTTGTTTCTCGGGGCGCTCTTTCATTTTCCGTCTCCGGTGTTTGCCGGCATTTCAGCGGTGTTCGCGATGCAGCCGACCATTTATCGTTCGTATTTATCGCTGATCGAGCAAGTGCAAGCGAATGTGATCGGCGCCTTGTTTGCCATTGCCGCCGTTCTTATTCTCGGCCGCGATCCGCTGATCGTCGGGTTAACGATCATGATTGTCATCGCCCTTTGCCTGAAAATGCGCCTCGAATCCTCGACGATTTCGGTCGCGCTCGTGACCGTGATCGCGATTATGGAATATACCGACCGGCAGTTTATCGAGTTTGCGGCCATCCGCTTTCTCACAATCATGCTCGGGCTTTTTGCCGCTTTTCTTGTCAACTTGATTTTTTTGCCGCCCAAATATGAAAAAAAATTGTATGAAACAATTAGCGGCAAAACAGAAACAATTTTAAAATGGATTCGCCTCCATAAACAACAGGCAGCCGATCATCATCGCTTAAAAGACGAGATTGAAACATTGCATGAAGAAATGACAAAACTGGATCATCTGTATTTCATGTATAAAGAAGAACGCACGTACTTCCGGCGCCTGCGCTTCCAAAAATCGCGCAAGCTCGTGTTATACCGGCAAATGATCATCGCCGCCCATCGCGCGTTGTCCGTCTTGAAATGGCTTCATCAGCTCGAAAACGAGTTCACCCGCTTGCCGGCTGAACTCCGCGAAGCCATTTGCTTGCACCTTAGCCACTTGCTCGACTATCACGAACAGCTGTTGCTGAAATTTATCCATAAGGCCAAACCGCTCCCCCACGACAAAAGGGCCAAGGAAATCGGCCGCCAACGCGAACGGCTCGCCTCCGCTCTTTACGCTGGCGGCGAACCGCCTGCTGAGTATCGGTTGTTTTCGTTGATTGGAGCGCTCATCGATTACGGGGACCGGCTTGAACATCTCGACAAACTTGTTGACAGCTTCCATCATTATCACTACGATGATAAACTTGAAAAAGAGCTCGAAAAGGCAACAGGCGGCCGCTCGTAGCGGACCGCCTGCTTCACCCGAAAAGCAGAAAAAACCTGCCAGCGGTGCCGAACAGGCTTTTTTCGTGCCGCTATGTTATCTTTGATACGCTTGGAACGTTCCGTACCACTTGTCGACAAACTCGGGGGCAAACGGCCCTTTCCGCTCTTGAATCCAACCAATGAGCTTATGGACGTTGTTTTTTAAAATGCGATCGATCACTTCCGGATAGTTCATTTCACGACGGTGACGCTCGTACTCGTCTTCGTCAAGCAGCATATACGTCATGTCTGGAAACACCTTAATATCCAAGTCGTAATCAATATATTTCAGCGCCTCCTCGTCCCAGACGAACGGCGAGCTCAAATTGCAGTAATAATACACGCCGTCTTGGCGGATCATCGCAATAATGTTAAACCAGTGCTTGGCGTGAAAAAAACAAATCGCCGGCTCGCGCGTCACCCACGTCCGGCCGTCCGCCTCCATGACGAGCGTTTTGTCGTTGGCGCCGATCACATATGACGGCGTTCCTTTGAGCACGACGGTTTCCTGCCAAATGCGATGAATCGTCCCATTATGCTTATAACTATGGATTTGAATGATTTTCCCTTCTCGAGGGTGCGTTGGCATCATTCTTCCCTACTTTCCAATGGGAGCTTTTTCTTTCCCCTATTATACCTTGTTTCCTGCGCAAATGGAAAGAAAGCGAGTCCGCTCGCCGCGCCGAAGCGGCCAAACGAGCGGTGGGAAACAGCCATCTCGCCTCATGAAACGCCTAGGGGCTGGTGATTTAGTGCCAAATACTACTGATTCCATCCATTTCTCAATGAGAGAAACCTTGCAGAATCAGCTTTCTTTTCTGAATGAAAATGGCTGCCGATCGGTGTGTGACATCGGTTTTTCACCGGCCTTCTAGATGGCTGGTGAAAAACGGTTGTTTCTTTTGAGCAATGGGGGGGAGCGTTTGAAAGACGATCCTGATGCGACAAGGCTTTTCTATTTGAGAAACAGACTGGATAAGCGGCTTGCTCCCTGCTCCCTTAAATCACCGGCCTTCTAGAGAAAGCTGGGCGAAAAAGAGGCGCCGAATGTCTTCCACCTGCTGTCTCATCCGTCGAACCTCCTCGCGAAGAGCGGCGGTCGGCGCTTCATGCTCAAGCTCTTCCAACTGGCGGGCGATCTCTTCACAACGTTGCATTTCATGCCATAAAAACAGCGCGTCATCCTCTGCGTCCGCCCATGCGTACCCCATGTTCTCTCCCCTCCCGTTGACCATGCGTTTTTCTTATCCGTTCGCGGTTCGATGGAAAAATCCCTTGCACGAATTTTGCGCAACCGTGACTGCTTTTGTCGACAAAAAAGCAGAGGCGTGCCGCCCCTGCTTTTTTCGTCTCTCCTCGTTCGGCCAGTTCTTGCTCCCGCTTCCGCAGCACCCGCTGCCATCGCTTAGGGGCAAGCCCTAGCCGTCGGTGATGACTCGTTTATCGGTTGACGTTTTGCGCTTTGCGGGCTTCCGCTTGCGCGTTTTGTTGTTTGACGTGTTGCACGTCCGTCTCAGCCGCAAACTCAGTGCCGAATTGGCCAGCTTGAGCAGCTTGAGCCGATTGTGCGTTTTGTTGTTTTACTTCTTGAATGTTCGTGCCAGCAAATGTTTTGTTCGTTTGTTTGGCCATTGTTCTCACCTCCACATCCCTTACTGTGCCCCGGAGGTGATCGTTCTATCCGCTGTCGTTACAACAGTAAAGATCTTCCACCGTCGACAATGATCGTCTGCCCCCGGATCATCTCAGCGGCATCGGACAATAAAAACATTACGGCATTGACGAGATCTTCCGGTTTGACGGGGCGGCCGGCCGGCGTGTTCGCCGCGGCGTCAGCGAGGAGCTCATCGCGATTCGGGAAATGCTTCAGCGCATCGGTATCGACCGCTCCGCCGGAAACGGCGTTCACGGCGATGTTTTTCGGCGCCAGCTCGACCGCCAAGTAGCGGGTCAGCGCTTCAAGCGCCGCTTTCGAGACACCGACCGCCGTATAGTTTTCCAAATAGCGGATCGACCCGAGTGAGCTGATGCTGACAATTTTCCCGCCGCCGACTTGCTCCATTCTTTTAGCTGCTTCCTGCGCGCAAAACAACAGCGCTTTGCTGTTGATGTTCATCGTCCAGTTCCAATGTGTTTCTTCTAATTCCATCGCCGGACGCAACACGCCGGAGGCGGCGTTGTTCACGAGCACGTCGACCCGCCCAAACGCCTCATCGACTTGGGCGAACATGGCGCGAATTTTCTCAACGTCGCCAACGTTCGCTTTCACGACGAGCGCTTTTCTCCCGAGCGCTTCAATTTCACGCGCCGTTTCTTCGGCGGCGGTTTTGCTGCGGGCGTAGTTGATGACAATATCGTATCCTTCCTTGGCCAACCGCAAGGCGATCACTTTGCCGATACCGCGGCTGCTGCCGGTGACGACTGCTACTTTTCCGCTCATGTTTTTCCTCTCCTTTACGTATAATATAGCCGAATTCCGCAAACAAAGGAGGCGCTGCCTATGTATGTCGGCCGGGACATGACCGAGCTGGCGATGATTCCGAAAACGGAATGGACCGATGACGAACTTGCTTATTTTCATCATTCATTCCAACAAATCGCTCCGTATTTAAACGTCGAAGGGCAGACGATTCACCGGGAAATCATCGAAGAGATCGAAGCGCGCGGCGGCCTTGGGCGCCGTGAAGCAACGTATACACACGGCACGATGCCGGTGCCGGATTAATCGGGGCGGCGCATTTGGCCCGCCCATTTTTTGTATTCGCGCCAAACGCGCTGCTGGGACACCGGAAAAGCGTGCGCTTCGAGCTCATCTTCAGACACAAGCCGAAGCGGCTCTTTGACGGACCGGCTGCTGATCAGGCGACCGGGAAAGACCGTCAACTTCCAGACTAAATGGGAAAACGCGTGCTCCAACGAAGCGATCGCTTCTGTCAGCTCCGCTTGCAAGCCGTATTGTTCCCCAACCATTTGCTCAAGCGTCTCTTTTCCATCTGCACCGGCCGTTTCGCAGCTCGGAAATTCCCATAAATTCGCAAGCAAGCCGGAGCTGTCGCGCTTGCGGATGAGCACGCGGCCTTCCTCATCGGCTAGCACCGCCACCGCGAGCGGCACTTGTTTGACCGCTGTTTTTTTCGTTTTTACCGGCAGCTCTTCCGCTACCCCTTCGGCAAACGCCCGGCAGTAGGTTTGCACCGGGCATAGCAGGCACGACGGGCGGCGCGGCGTGCAAACAAGGGCGCCAAGCTCGATCAACGCCTCATTGAATGCCCCCGGATGTTCGTACGCCATGATTTCGCGGATCAGTTGTTCAAACCGTTTTTTCGTTGATGTTTTCGCAATGTCATCTGTCACGAGAAACAGACGCGACAAGACGCGCATCACGTTGCCATCGACCGCCGGCTCCGGGACGCCGTAGGCGAGGCTCAACACCGCCCCGACCGTATACGGCCCGACTCCTTTCAGCTTGGAAAATTCATCGGGATCGTCCGGCACTTTGCCGCCGTACCGCTCTTTGACTTCTTTCACCGCCGCGTGCAGATTGCGCACGCGCGAGTAATAGCCGAGCCCTTCCCACGCCTTCAGCACCTCGTCCTCCTCAGCGTCAGCGAGCGCCTCCAGCGTCGGGAACCGCTCGATAAACTGCTCAAAATACGGAATGACCGTCTCGACGCGCGTCTGCTGCAGCATCACCTCCGACACCCATACTTTATATGGGTCGCGGTCTTTCCGCCACGGCAGGTCGCGGCGCTCGCGGGCGAACCAGTCAAGCAAAGCGCGCTGAAACGCGCGCGCTGGAAATCGCTCTGTTTCCTTTGTCATGCAATGTTTCCCCCATGATGCCTATAATCAATATCCACTTTATTATAGCAAAAAACCCCCGGCGTGGCTTGCCGCACGCCGAGGGAGCAAAAGGACATCGTTCTCAACTTTCCTTGGCCGCCGAAACATAGGCGATTTGTTCATGTTGGGCGCGCAATCGGCGAATATCGATGCGCACGAGCAGCGAGATGATGAAAGCGATGACAAACAATCCGCCAAAAAAGGCCAAACTTCCTTCGTACGAACCGGTCGTGTCTTTAATATACGCGGCAAACATCGGTCCGACGAGTCCAGCCGCGGCCCAAGCGGTCAAAATATAACCATGGATGGCACCGAGCTGCTTTGTTCCAAACAAATCGCCGATATACGCCGGAATACAGGCGAATCCGCCGCCGTAGCACGTATACACAATCGTCAGCATCACCACAAACAACCATTTGATGGACACGTTCGGCAACAGGAAGAAAATCAAAATTTGCAAAACGAAAAACGCCGTATACGTATTGGGACGGCCGATATAATCCGAAGCCGACGCCCAGCCGATGCGTCCCAACCCGTTAAACACTCCGATGGCGCCAACTAATGCCGCCGCGGCGGCTTGGCTGATGCCGATGCTTTCCACTGCCAGCGGTTTCGCCACCGCCAAAACGGCAATGCCGCATGTCACATTAATAAACAGCATGAACCATAAATACCAAAACCGTCTTGTTTTCACCGCCTCATTGGCCGTAAGCTGCGCCAAATCTAGCGAAGGTTTCGCTTTTCCGGCCTTCACTTTGGTCCGACCAACCAAACAATTGTTTTAGCGGGTTGGTAAAATTGCTCCATGCATACACCGACCCAATCGAAAGATGAATGCCAACGGCCGACAGCGCAATGAGCCAACGGTTTTTCATCGCCTCTTTTCCCCTTTCATCCACTGATAATCCGATTCTCATGCGTATACACGTTAAACGCTTGTCCGCGCAAAAAGCCGACCACAGTGATGCCGAGCTCGTCGGCGAGATCCAAAGCGAGCGTCGTCGGCGCCGACTTCGAGAGCAAGACGCTCACGCCCATTTTCGCCGCTTTTAAAAGCACTTCCGACGAGACGCGGCCGCTGAATACAATCAACTTGTCTTTCATCGCCACTTGATGGCGCAGGCAATAGCCGTACAACTTATCAAGCGCATTATGACGCCCGATGTCGGAACGGGCGACGACTATCCCATTCGGTGTAGCGAGCGCGGCATTGTGCAGCCCCCCGGTCGCCGCAAAGTCCGTCGACTGATCGTGTAGCGCTTCCATGAGGCGAATGCAGTCATCCGCTTTCACGGTAATGCCGCCGACAATCGTTTTCGCCGTTTTCATATCGTTGTAAAAATAAAACTGGCGGCTTTTTCCGCAGCACGAGCCGATGAACCGCTTCGCATAAAACTGTTTGGCCGGCAGTCCCCCTGCGGCGAGCTCGACGTACGCAAACCCCCGCTCGCCATCGATCGTCATCGCTTTGATGTCGCTATACGTCCGAATGACTCCTTCCGCGGCTAAAAATCCGCTCACCAGTTCATCGAGATGCGCGGGCGTGCAAACGATCGTCGCAAACTCCTCGCCGTTGACCATTATGGTCAACGGAAACTCGAGCGCGATCTCGTCCTCTTCCTCAACCAAGCGGCCGTCCCGGTATTTCACAATCAGCCGCCGCTTCGCCGCAAATCCGCTCACCCTTGCCATCCCCCTTTCCCCCAAAATAAAACCGCCACCTTCCGGACAAAGGCACTGTTTGCCCCTGTCAGCGAAAAGCGGCGGTAGTTTGCGCCCAGCGCTTCTGCAGCGAAACCAACGCACATCCGTTTTCGAAACTTGCCAACCAACCGAACAGCCGCGGCTAGCCGGCCAAGCTTCTTTTAGTTTGACCTTGTTTACACTCATAAGCATACCATGAACAGCGGGGAAAGACAACCGTTTTGTTCACAAATTTGTCACAATTCAATCGGTTTTTCAAACACGAATACGGACACGGCCATATCTTCTTCCACTTTAATGTCGCTGAACAAATAAAGAAGCTTCGAACCGATGAGCTCTTCCATGCCGTCCGGCACATGTTGAGCGTACACGTCTTGAATCATTTTCGTTCTCGCCGCGTGCACCATCTCCCGGCCTTCCGGGGTGCGGGCGATAAATTTTTCCGTCGGCGTTAAATTGCCGTGCAAAATCGTAATCGCCAAGTTGTCGACAAAATACGTTTTAATCCGTTCCGGCCCTTTGCCAAACAGCTGTTTGCGTACTTTGCGCACAATGTCGTTGAAAGCGGCTTCTTTTTTAGACATTTTTCTTCCCCTTTCCGAAAGCCACCAGAAAAAGTTCCGGCCCATCCATTGTGTTCTTCGTTTTGCCGTACTATAATAAACTATAGCAAATGTATCCATAGTGGAAAAATCATAAGGCAAGGTCATGACCTTGTGATTTTTCTACGAAGTCGCCAAAACGATGGATTGGTTGTTTAGTATCGCCATGCTAAAGAACTACTCCACCACGATGAAGCACGCATCGTTGGTGGAGTTTTATTTTGGAAAAAGGGGGAGCGAGAATGGAACCATCCATGGTGACATTGACCATCAACGGACGCACGTATCGCGCCAAACAAGGGATGACCGTTTTGGAAGTCGCCAATGAACACGGCATTGGGCATCCGCAAGTTTGTTACACGCCGGAGCTTGGCGCCATTCAAACGTGCGACACATGCATTGCCGAGATCAACGGCAGGCTTCTTCGCGCCTGTTCGACGCCGGTTGCGGACGGCATGGTCGTCGAGCTCGGCTCGCCGCGGGCAAAGGCGGCGCAAAAAGAAGCGATGGACCGCCTGTTGGAGAACCATCTCCTCTACTGTACGGTGTGCGACAACAACAACGGCAACTGCAAGCTGCACAACACAGCGGAAATGATGCAAATCGAACATCAAACATATCCGTACCGGCCGAAAGTCGACCCGTCCGAGGTGGACATGTCGCATCCGTTCTACCGCTATGACCCGAACCAATGCATCGCCTGCGGGCAGTGTGTGGAGGCTTGCCAAAACTTGCAAGTGAACGAAACGCTCTCGATTGACTGGGAAGCGGAACGGCCGCGCGTCGTTTGGGATGGCGGCGTGCCGATCAACGAATCGTCATGCGTCAGCTGCGGGCATTGCGTCACCGTCTGCCCGTGCAACGCCTTAATGGAAAAATCGATGCTTGGCGAAGCGGGCTTTCTCACCGGCTTGGACAAAGACGTCCTCAACCCGATGATCGATTTTGTCAAAGAAGTCGAGCCAAACTATACGAGCATTTTCGCCATTTCTGAAATCGAGGCCGCCATGCGCGAACAGCGGATCAAAAAGACGAAAACGGTTTGCACGTTCTGCGGCGTCGGCTGTTCGTTTGAAGTGTGGACGAAAGGGCGCAAGATTTTAAAAATCCAGCCGGTTTCCGAAGCGCCGGTCAACGCGATTTCCACATGCGTCAAAGGAAAATTCGGCTGGGATTTTGTCAACAGCGAAGAGCGCCTGACGAAGCCGCTCATCCGCAAAGGCGACGTGTTCGTCGAGTCGACGTGGGAAGAAGCGCTCGATCTAGTGGCTGAAAAGCTTGGCGCCATTAAGCAACAATACGGCGGCAATGCCATTGGCTTTATTTCCTCCTCGAAAATTTCCAACGAGGAAAACTATTTCATGCAAAAGTTGGCGCGGCAAGTATTTGAAACGAACAACGTCGACAACTGTTCGCGCTATTGCCAGTCGCCGGCGACGGACGGCCTGTTCCGCACGGTCGGGATGGGCGGCGATTCCGGCACGATTCATGACATCGCTTCCGCCGGCTTGGTCATCATCATCGGTGCCAACCCTGCCGAGGGGCACCCGGTGATTGCGACCCGCGTCAAACGGGCGCATAAACTGTTTGGGCAAAAACTGATCGTCGCTGACTTGCGCCGCAACGAAATGGCCGAGCGGGCCGATTTGTTCATCCGTCCGAAACAAGGCACCGACCAAGTATGGCTGATGGCGGTAACGAAATACATCATCGACCAAGGCTGGCACGATGAAGCGTTCATTCGCGAACGCGTCCATTTCTTTGCTGAATTTCGGCAACTGCTTGAAAACTATACGCTTGACTATGCCGAACAAGTCACCGGCGTCGCCAAAGCCGATCTCATCCGCATCGCTGAAATGATTCACGAAGCGGACGGCACGTGCGTCCTTTGGGGCATGGGCGTGACGCAAAACACGGGCGGCAGCGACACATCGGCGGCGATTTCCAACTTGCTGCTTACAACCGGCAACTACGGCCGTCCGGGGGCGGGCGCGTTCCCATTGCGCGGCCATAACAATGTGCAAGGCGCCTGCGACATGGGCTCGCTTCCTGCCTGGCTGCCTGGCTACCAACATGTCACCGATGATGAGGCGCGGGCGAAGTTTGAAAAAGCGTACGGCGTCCGCATCGATGCGAAACCGGGGCTTGACAACATCCAAATGCTTGAAGCGGCCGAGCGCGGCGAGCTGAAAGCGATGTATATCGTCGGCGAAGATATGGCGCTTGTTGACTGCAACGCCAACCACGTGCAAGAGACGTTGGCGAAGCTCGACTTTGTCGTCGTTCAAGACATTTTCTTGTCCAAAACGGCGCAATTTGCCGATGTCATCTTGCCGGCTGCGCCAAGTTTGGAAAAAGAAGGAACATTCACAAACACCGAGCGCCGCATCCAACGGTTTTACCAAGCGCTCGAGCCGCTTGGCGACTCCAAGCCAGACTGGTGGATCATTCAAGAAATTGCCAAACGGCTTGGCGCCGACTGGAATTACGCTGGTCCGAAAGAAATCATGGACGAAATCGCCAGCCTCGCCCCGCTCTATTCGCAGGCGCATTACGACCGGCTCGAAGGCTGGAACAGCTTATGTTGGGGCAGCTATGACGGCGCGGATACCCCGCTTTTGTACAAAGAGCGGTTCAACTTCCCGGATGGCAAAGCCCGCTTTGCGCTGGCCGATTGGGTCGAACCGGTGCAATACCCGGAAGAATACGATTTGCTCGTCAACAACGGCCGGCTGCTGGAACACTTCCATGAAGGGAATTTAACGTATAAATCCAAAGGCATCGAGCACAAATTCCCGGAAGTGTTCGTCGAAGTGTCGCCGGAACTCGCCAACGAGCGCGGCATTGAGGACGGGGCGCTCGTCCGGCTCATCTCGCCGTACGGCCGCGTCAACGTGCGCGTGCTTGTCACCGATCGGGTCAGAGGCAATGAGCTGTTCTTGCCGATGCACTCCACCGCCAATGAGAGCGCCATTAATATGTTGACCGGTCCGCAGACCGACCATCGCACGAACACGCCGGCCTACAAACAAGCGCGTGTGCGCATGGAAGTGATCGAACGATCCGGCAGGACGCCGCTGCCGCGCACAAACCCGCGCTTTAAACAGCGTCATCCGCAAAACGGGGTGGAAGTTGAACGGAAATGGCGGCGCCGCGATTACGTGCCGCTCACCGAGGAAACCAAGGGGGTGAAAATCGGTGGCTAAACCGATTACCGCCATTCAGAAGCGTCAACTGACCGAGGAAGAAAAACGGGCCGAAGCTTTGGCCAAACTGAAAGCGGCGGTCGGCGACAGCGAAGAGGCGGTCCGCGAGCTCTTGACGTTGATCGAGCAGCTTCACGAAAGCGGCTTGCTCGAAGCGGCCAACGCCTTATTGAAAGCGCGGGAAGACGTAGCCAAAATCGTCGTTGGCCAGCTCAATCAAAAACCGGTGACAACGATGATCAACCATCTGTTCTCCATCGCTGGTTTGGCCGCTTCTCTCGACCCGGAAAAGACAGCCAAACTGCTCGGACAGCTTGCCGCTGGCGTGATGGACGCGTACGAACAGACAGAGGCGGAGACGAAAAAAATCGGGCTGCTTGACTTGTTGCGAGCGCTCAACGATCCAGACACGAACCGGGCAATCCGGTTTGGCCTGTCCGCGCTGAAAGCCATCGGCCAACAGCTTGGAAGCAAGGAGTAACGTCCATTCCATCAAGCGCGGCAAAAAAGGCCGGCCCGAAACGGCAGATCTCCCGTTCGGGCATCGGCCTTTTTCGTTGGCCAAAGCGCTCCTCGGCGGCCAAACCAAACGCATGAAACGATTTCGCCGGCATCGGCAGCCTGTTTCTCGGCGCCCATCCCGGCTACACCTTCCTCGCCGTTTACGGACTCATGGTCATCTACTACGGGCTCCGCTTCCGCCAACAGCTCGTCCGCGCCGCGGTGAATGGTACCACTGACATCATTACCGTGCCAACGTGGCGGCGCAAAAAACTGGAGTTGGCCCCCAACAACTGATGGAGGCCGTTCGGACGGTCGCCGGATCGCCAGCAGAACAAATGATCGTATTGTCCTAACAACTGATGGGTGGCCGTCCAGTCATTTTCACACATAAGCGCCGCACAGCCTCCCATACTAAAAATACCGTGTTGGCCACCCAACACGGGCACGCCATAAAGGAGGGAATGTGCCGTGCGGAATAAAGAGCGCCATTTCCCAAACCAAAACAACAACAAGCTCGAAGGCGAGCCGCGCGCCAAAGCCGAATATGCATCGAAGCGGGCTGACGGCACAACCAACACCCACCCGCAGGAACGGATGCGCGCCTCGGGAGAGCGAAGCGACTTTTTCTAACAGCCACACCGGGGCACGGTGCGGCCCACCGCCCTCCCCGGCACATTCCGGCAGCGAGGTGAACAGCCATGGGTCGCCATCGGCACAAACCGTTTTACGATCACCTTTACTCCAATCCGTTCCAACAGCCGTGGGCCAATCCGAAACATGCCCACTCGCAAGTCAACGGGGAAACGCAACAAACGCTCGACCTTATCATTTTGGAGCGGCAGACGCGCAAGCAGTCCTAGCCAAAAGGGGCGGTTCCGTTTCATGCGGACGCCCCTTTTTCCGCATTGAAGATGAGTGGATTTAAAAAATATTCCATAATTTCAAAACTTTTATTGAGAATAAGCAGATAATGGCTCTTCACCAAAAGTTGTACTTGATTTTTTCATCACGTACCTGATTTATGCACCCAAGAAAGAACAGGAAACCAATCATGTTTTGCATACACTTGTTCAGAGAAGTGAATCGTCTGTCAAGTACATGTTGTGGTGATGAGCCCAGATAATTGATTAATAAAAAATGAGCAGATATCTGCTCATTTTTTTAATATCTCATCGATGATATTAACATACATACCATCAGATTTATATCCTAATAATACATCTTCTAATACTTCATCCGTTAAATCAGGTAGATTTTTAATTTCAGCAAGTTTTTTTCTAAAATCTTCTTTAGAAGGCCTCACGTTATTAAACACAATTTCTCTAAAATAGTTATCTAATTGTGATATTTGTTTTTCTGTAAATCCATATTTTAAAATCGCTAAATCTCTTGTTTTTAGTTCAGGAGCTAAGTATTCATGTAAAGATATTATGGCATTTTTCATATGCACTAATCTAGACAATAATTCTTCGTAATTCATCATGTATCCCTCCCTAACATTTTAGAAAAACCATTCTGCTACTTTCGTAAGCCAGTAAGCAATGCTTCTAGCCGTACTATTTTTAATTCCAGTTCCTGTTAAAGCCGAAGCTATCTGGTCTTCTATATTCTTCCAAACAAGATAATCATATTTAAGCAAATTTATCCCAACGCTTTTCAAGAGCTGTCCTGGTACTTTTCCCACCAATATTTTCCACCAGAGCAAATACTTTAGATTTATTTTTTAATAATCCTTTTATGGCGGCTTTAACAGCTGCCGTTGAAGCTACTTGAACCTTTATTTTCGGCTCAAGGCCTACATTTTGAGCACTTTGAAGAGTTCGCTCCATAAGGTTTTCATCTGCAAATACAACTTCAAGCGCCTTAACATCTTCCTCTTCTTCACCATAAATAACTGTTACATTTTCGTCATTCTCATTTTTTGTGCATAAACAGGATGAGCAACTGGCAAAACAGATGTAGCAAGCAAGCTTGTAGCAATTGCAGAAAAAGTTACTTTCCTAATTTTCGATTTCATTTTTATCCCCCTTTTGAAGGCCGTTGAAAAACATTGGTTTCCTTTGTCAATGAATAAAAGTGTGCAGTTTTGCAAGACTTTTCTATTTGAGAAACGATGCTAGGGAGCGGTATGCACGATTTAATCACCAACCTCCTAGCTCTCCTCTCTCACCGGTCGGCGCAAAAGCGAAATCGGGAGCGCCTCCTCTTCACCGGTTCCTTTCAATCGCCATCCCCAAGCAAACACCCCTTTTAAATAGCGCACTTTGAAATACTCGCCGGGCGCCCCTTCGATTTCGTAAATCTCGCCCGGGCGAAAATCAGCCGGATTGAGCATATACGCTCTTGCCATGGCGATTTTCCGCTCATAGACGGCATATTCATTCACCATGCCCATTTGCTCCGCCTTGCGCGCCTTTTCGGCCAGCACGGCGATTTCTTGTTGCAATTCTTCTTTCGTCATTTCGCTGTACCGCTTGGCTCCTTCGTTTATCATCGGAAGTTCCCCCTTTCTTTTTGCCCTTGCAGCCTGCGAAATCGCGTTGCCGGTGAAGGCTGGTGATTGGCTCGCGCAACCGCTTCTCGGCATCGGTTCTCAAAGAGAAAAAACTGGCCCCTCACCACAACATGTACTTGACAGACGGTTCACTTCTCTTAACAAGTGTATGCAAAACATGATTCGTTTCCTGTTCTTTCTTCGTTGCATAAGTAAGGTACGTGACGAAAAAATCAAGTACAACTTTTGGTGAAGAGCCAAAAAACTTGCTGCATCAGCCTCGATGTTCACGCGTTCCATCATCGATCAAGGCAAACGGCGTTTTTTCACCCACCTTGATGGTCGGTCGGATGAACCCGGACGGCTTCGCGACGCGATGGCTACGCCCCGGCGCTCCCGGACGTTCGATCGATCGCCGGCGGTGACTAACGTCAGCCATCGCGAGATCGCAGCCATTCGTCGATGAGAGGGAGGGAAAACCCTTTGCGATACAGGGCTTGGCGCATTTTTTGCTCGTACAGCGGGCGCGGGTGCTGCGCATAGCGGCGGTGCGCTTTTTCTGCTTGAACGACAAGCGCCTCCCACTCCTGCTCGTCCGTTTGCCCACTCCCTTCCTCCAGCACCGCCGCAATCACTTCATGAGGAAATCCTTTGCGCCCAAGCTGCTGTCGAATCCGCTCAGAAAACGCGCGGGCCGATTCAGCCCGGCGTTGTCGTTTGGCCTTTTCGAAAAGAGCGCGGGCGCCATGCAGTTGTTCCTCCCACGAATACTCGGCCAAACTTTGCTCGATCAAACTAGTCGGTACACCAAGCCGCTCCAATTCGGCGCGAATGAGCAGCGGCCCTTTCGCCGCCTTTTTCTGCGTGCATACATAAGCCCGCGCAAACGCCTCGTCATCCACATACCGCTCGGCGCGAAGCTTGTTGAGCACCTGCTCCGCCACCGCATCGGCAACGCCCTTTTTGCGCAAATGGCGAATGATTTCCTGCTCGGAGCGCATCCGGCGCGCCAAAAAGTACAACGCTTGCTGATACGCCTTTTTTACGCCATCGGCAGCGATGATCTCACGCAAAAGCGCCTCATCGACCGCCATCCCTTTTTTCAGCCGGAATTGGAGCAACACATCTTGGTCGACCGTCAGCTTGAGCGGCGGCTCTTCGGCACGGTCAATGACAAGCCAAAACCGTTCCCCGTTTCCCTTCGTGGGCGCGATTTCAATAATCGTCCCCATCCTGTCCATCTCTCCTCTCGTTTTATCGTATCACAAAAAGGAATTGGCGCGCACAGCACGAACATAGTAAATAAAGAAATCGTTTGGCGAAAGGAGAGACCGCTATGCGCATCGCCATCAACGGCGGAACCGGACTGATCGGCCGGGCGCTTGCCCGCCATTTTTCCGCACAAGGGCATGACGTTTATATTTTTACCCGCTCCCCCCGTCCTTCGGAAGGCCGCCTTCATTATCTTTCCTTGGACGATGACAAAAGGCCGGACACGATCGATGTGGCCGTCAATTTAGCCGGTGAACCGCTCAACCGGAAACGTTGGACCGCCAAACAAAAAGAGCGGATTGTCGCCAGCCGCTTACAGGCAACCGACGCGATGGCCCGATATATCGCTTCCCTCCCCCGCCATCCGAACGTGTTCATCAACGCGAGCGCCATCGGCATTTACGGGACATCGGACACCGCAACATTTACGGAACAAACGAGCGAGTATGGACAAGATTTTCTCGCCAAAACGGTTCAAGCGTGGGAAGCGGCGGCCCGTCCGATCGAACAGCTCGGCATCCGCACGGTCTATGCCCGTTTGGGCGTCGTGCTGGCCCGACATGGCGGCGCCTTGCCGATGATGGTCAAACCGTATCGGCTGTTCGTCGGCGGCCCGATCGGCAGCGGCCGGCAATGGCTGTCATGGATTCACCTTGACGACGTCGTCCGCGCCGTTTCTTATCTCATCAAACACGAAACGCTATCCGGCCCGATCAACTTCACGGCGCCCCATCCGGTCTCGATGAATGAGTTTGGGCGCACCGTCTCCCGTTTGCTGCGCCGCCCGCATTGGCTTCCGGTCCCCGAGGCAGCGCTCCGCCTTCTCCTTGGCGAAATGAGCATGCTCGTGACAAAAGGGCAACGCGTCATTCCGGAAAAACTGCTGCAAGCCGGATTTCGCTTTTCGTTTCCAACGTTGGAAGATTGTCTCGCTGATTTGCTGTTACAACAAGACCGACAAAAAATATCCAAACAAAATTAACAAAAAAGCGATTCTCTTTTTCACACAGATCGTGTATGATAAAAGGGACTTGAAGGCAGTTTTCGTTCATAACCGCATACGGACAACGAGAAGGGGAAGGCAAATGGTGCGCCACCAGCGCTCGCGCTGGTTCTAGTGGGTTCGATTCCCACCCCGAAATTTTTTTCATGAACGTTCGATAAAAAATTTCGAGGGTGGGTTCCTGCTGGGAGGCTGCCCTCGTCTCGAAGGAGGGATTGGCCATGTTGAAAAAACGCGAGCTGCAAGACTGCCATGCGCTGTACGAGCTGATGGTGCACCCGGACGTCTTCCCTTTCGTGCGCCAGAAAGCTGGCTCGTACGAAGAGTTTTTGTTTATGACCAAACAGCTCATCGAGGCGGAAGAACGCGGCGAACTGATTTCGCGCACGATTTTGGACGAATGGGGCAACCCGATCGGCACGATCAGTTTGTTTGACATCGAGAATGGCGCTGGCTTTTTAGGCACGTGGCTTGGCAAACCGTATCATGGGCTCGGCTACAATCGCCGCGCGAAAGAAGCGTTTTTCCATGAACTGTTTTATGAGCTGTCGATGGAAACGGTGTTTTTGCGCATCCGCAAAGCTAACGTCCGTTCGATCAAAGCGGCTGAAAAACTGCCGTACGTCACGCCCGCCAACGAAACGCGGCGGCCGCTGCTTGAACAAATCGGCGCGGACGTGTACGATTTGTATGAAATTACGAAAGACAACTACACGCTCTATACGATGCGCCATCCCTCCTTCGCCGCCGAAGAGGGGAAACGAAAGGAAGCGTAGGCGCGCCGATCGGAGCAGTCAAACAAGGATGTCCGTCCGGACATTCTTTTTTTATGCATAAAAACGGAAGAATTCGTCCAAAATGAAAATCAACAAACGATCGATGAAAAGCGAGGGAACAAGCGATGGCGGAAAAACGAAAACGCGAAAAAGCGAAACATACGCTAACAAGCGCGCAAGAAGTCAGCTATGCCCGCGATTTCAAACTGGCGGACCAAGCGGGCGGCTATACAGCGAAAAAAGCTCGCCACTAAAAAGCCGCCCTTAGCTTTGACGATTCAGCCCGCACTGAGAAGGCTGGTGAAAAACGGCTGATCCCCTTCATCAATGGGAGAATGCGCGGAAAAAAGGACCGATACAACAAGGTTTTTCTAATTGAGAACTAACATTGTAAAGGCACCAGCCTCTTAGATAGGATTACCATTTATACCTTTGCCCCGTTCAAGCCATCCTAATCGATGAATCGTACGATTCACATCTTTCAGCAAGGGGGCATGGGGAATGGGTCGTTCTCGCGGACAACGAACGCGCGACAAAAACAAAGCGACTTTGCCGCAAGTGCCAAAACAGCTGAAATCTGACGGCATTGACGTGGACTATTCGCAAGAGTTTGCTGACCATGAAGATCTCGAAGCGCAAGCGCGCGCGGCCGCCGCTGGCATCCGCCGCCAAGAGCGCAAACGGTAACAACGAAGGTGTCCCGCCGCAACGGGACACCTTTTTCTCCCCATTCCTTACACTGTCGCTTCGCCCTCGAGCTCCAGCACTTGGCTGTACCGTTTGTAAAACCGTCCGAGCTCCCCTTTATAATGGTCTTTCCACGGTTTTTCTTTCCCACAATAATGGATAAAAACGGTGTTTTCCTCAATCCAAGCTAAATCGTGTTTCGGGTTGGGCAACAGCTGCAAAAAATCGTAATAACGCGCATCATAATTGTAACGATAGCCGTCGACCGGCTTAATTTTGTCCCAATACAGCCCGTTCACTACATCCTGATCGGGCAGGACGAGCTTAAAGCGGTGATCGCGGATAAATTGATAAATGTCGGCAAGATGAACGTGCGTGCGCATCAACTCCACGTTCATCATCATCACGCCCGTATTGAAATACCCCTTGGCGTTCGGCGTTTTCAGCCGCAGCTTATTGAATAAATTCGCCACTTTTGTCGAATGGGTGTGTTCAGCGGCAATGAATAAGTTCCCTTCAAAGTCCATCTCGTACAGCTCATCGATCGGATTGATCGCCACAATATCCGGATCAAGGTATAAGACGCGTTCAACATGCGGAGGCAAAAATAAATGCGCTGCCAATCGGTAATACATCTCAACCGTGTAGTGGCGGAACACAGGCGCATCACAAAACAGTTGCGGGTCCACATAGATCGATACAAGCTTATGCCCTTGTCTGCGAACGAATTCCCCGAGCGCTTCTAGGTCTTGTTCGGCAATGCGTGAATAAAGCAAGTAAAACGTAAACGGGCGCTGATTGTTGCAAAACAACGAATGCATCAACACCTTTAGCGGTGGAAGGTAATTGGCGTCTGTCGTCACTAACACATGAAACATCGACCCATCACTTCCTTTGCAGCATCGATTCCCCTTCCTTACCAAGTATATTCGCGCTTTTCTCTCGATTGCCTTCAATTGTCCCAGACGCTTCACTTCTTTTCCCTTGAGCGCCTCGAAAGCCCGATGGTCGGGAAAGCGGGCGCTCGGTTCGTTCAAAGGGAAGACGACACCGCTCAGCTTGTCTCACCGAAACGGTTACGCTTTTAGGATAGAAGAAATTTTTTTCCCTTTCAAGAAAAGAGCCAAACGGCGCTTTCCCCCTTTCCTCCTGTCTCCGATCACAACGCTTTTCCGCTTCTTCTAGGGCACGTAGCGGGCGAGTCCCGCCATGAACCAACGCCCGTAACGGGGACGCAAAAACCGCCTTGGTCCCACCTAACCTTTGAACAAACGCCGCCCGGCCCTTTTTCTATCTGAATATTTACAATTGACAAATGAAGCTTTATAATAAAAATAACTAGCCGTCTCCTGCCGGCACAGCCGCCTGCGCAGATCAGACGGCGCAGCCGATCCGTTTTTCGCCGCGGCTGCCCCCATCGGCAGCACCGATAAGGCCGGTGAAAAACCGCTGTCACACCAATTGGAGGCATTTTCATTCAGAAAAGAAAGCTGATTCTGTGAGGTTTCTCTCATTGAGAAATGAGAGGAACTCAGCAGTATTTTGCCCGAAATCACCGGCCTTCTAGAAGGCTGATGAAAAACGGTTGTTTCTTTTGCGCAATGGGGGAGCATTTGAAAGAATATCCTGATACGACAAGGCTTTTCTAGTTGAGAAACGAGGTCGGTAAGCGACCTGCTCCCTTAAATCACCAGCCCTAGGAGGACGGTGAAAAACCGCTAGTTCCCCTCATCAATGGGGGAACGCTCGAAAAACAGGACCGATGCAACAAGGTTTTTCTAGTTGAGAAATGAGATGGCAAAGAGGGATCTAGGATTAAATCATCAGCCTCCTAGACCGATTCGCAAAGAACTGTGCGGCCTGACACCACCCTATGCCGGGGTGTCTTCTCAGTCCGTTCCAGCCGGTTCCTATCCAAACGACTGCATAGGAACCGGCTTTTTCCATGAACGCGGAAGGGAGGGAAATGCCATGCCAGGAGCGCTAGATGGCGTGCGCGTGCTCGACTTGTCACGCGTCTTGGCCGGTCCGTATGCGACGATGATTTTAGGCGATCTAGGCGCCGATGTCATCAAAGTCGAAGCGCCAGGCGGCTCGGATGACACTCGGTTTTGGGGACCGCCGTTTCAAAACGGCATGAGCGCCTACTACACGGCGATCAACCGGAATAAGCGAAGCATGACAGTTGATTTAAAATCGGAAAAAGGCCGGGAAGCGATTCGCCGCCTCGCTGGGGGAGCCGACGTTCTCATTCACAATTTCAAAACCGGAACGATGGAACGGTGGGGACTCGGCTATGACGACTTATCGCGCCTCAACCCGCGTCTCATTTATTGTTCCATCACCGGATTTGGCGAGACCGGCCCGCTCGCCGCATTGGCCGGCTATGACTACATCATTCAAGCGATGAGCGGGTGGATGAGCATTAACGGCACCGAGGAAACCGGCCCGCTCAAAGTCGGGGTCGCCGTCACGGACGTGTTCACCGGCTTGTACGCCGCCATCGCGATCGAAGCAGCGCTGTTCGCTAGAGAAAAAACGGGACGCGGACAAAAAATTGATCTGGCGCTATTCGACTGCGCGGTCAGCGCGCTCGTGAACGTCGCCGCCAACTATTTATTGTCCGGCGCGGTTCCGAAGCCGCTTGGCAATGAACATCCTAACATCGTCCCTTACTCTACTTATGAGGCCAGCGACGGGCCGATCGTCATCGCCGTCGGCAACGATCGGCAATTTCAAGCGCTCTGTTCGCTTTTGTCCGACCGCGCTCTCGGGACCGACCCGCGCTTTCAGACGAACGCCGGCCGCGTCGCCCATCGCGACGAGCTCAATCGGCGACTGAACGCCGAGATCAAGCAACGACCGCGAGCCGAATGGCAGCGGCTGCTCGCCGAAAAAGGCATTCCGTGCGGGCCGGTGCAGACGCTTGACGAACTGTTCAGCCATCCGCAAACCGCCGCCCGGGAAATGACGGTGGCGATGCATCACCCGCTCATCGGTTCCTTGAAGCTGGTCGCCAGCCCGTTGAAACTTTCTGACACGCCGGTGTCGTACCGGCTCCCTCCGCCCCTTCCCGGCGAGCATAACGACGAAGCCGCCAAGGCGTGGGAAAAGCGGCCGGAATATGAAGGCGAAACAACCGCCGCAACTGATGATCGAATTCAAACCAATCGGACAGAAAGGGGATCCATCGATGATGAACTTTGATTTTACACCTGAACAAGACATGCTTCGGCAAACGGTGCGCAAATTCGTCGACCGCGAGATTATGCCGCATATCAAGGAATGGGATGAACGCGGCGAATTTGACCGCGCCATCTTCAAACGGCTCGCCGAACTGAACTTAATGGGCGTCTGCATTCCGGAAGAGTACGGCGGCATGGGCATGGATTACAACTCGCTCGCTATCGTCTGCGAAGAACTCGAACGCGGCGACACCGCCTTCCGCACCGCTGTCTCCGTCCACACGGGGCTGAACAGCTTAACTTTGCTGCAGTGGGGCACGGAAGAACAAAAGCGAAAATACCTCATCCCGCAAGCGCGCGGGGAAAAAATTGGCGCCTTCGGACTCACCGAACCGAACGCTGGATCGGACGTCGCCTCCATCCAAACGACGGCCGTTCGCGACGGCGATGATTACATTTTAAACGGACAAAAAACGTGGATTTCTCTCGCCGATATCGCAGATCATTTCCTCGTGTTTGCTTACACCGACAAAACCAAAAAACATCACGGCATTTCCGCCTTCATTGTCGAGCGGACGATGCCGGGCTTTTCCTCGCAGCCGATCAAAGGGAAGCTCGGCATCCGTTCCGGCAACACGGGCGAACTGTTTTTTGACAACGTCCGCGTCCCGAAAGAAAACTTGCTCGGTGAGGAAGGCGAAGGATTCAAAATCGCCATGTCAGCGCTTGACAACGGCCGCTTCACCGTCGCAGCCGGCGCAGTTGGCCTTATTATGGCATGTCTTGAGGCGAGCGTGAAATACTGCCACGAACGAAAAACATTCGGCAAAGAAATCGGCCGCCATCAGCTCGTTCAACAAATGATCGCCCGCATGGAAGCCGGGTTGCAAATCAGCCGCCTGCTCGTTTACAAAGTCGGCTTTCTCAAAAACGAAGGCCGGCGCTGCACGAGAGAAACATCCCTTGCCAAATGGATTGCCTGCGACTACGCGAACCAGGCGGCCGACGACGCCGTGCAAATCCATGGCGCCTACGGCTATTCGAACGAATACCCGGTCGAGCGATACTTGCGCAACTCGAAAGCGCCGGTCATTTACGAAGGAACGCGGGAAATTCATACAATCATGCAGGCTGAATATGTGCTCGGTTACCGCCAGGACAAACCGCTGCGCAAAACGCTGCCGGCATGGCGGCCGGCTGAAAACTGAAACACCGACGAGATCATGGACGGCCAAACCGCTAACCCGCACCAAAACGCAGTTGCCCCCATCAACCGATAAGGGGGCAACTGCTTAAAACTCATTCTCCTCCATTTTGCAATATTGCTTGTACAAATCTTTTAGCGCCGCGCACAGGGCAGAATGGGCTTTTCCTAAATACCCTTCGTCAAGCTCGGCGAGCAGATCGTCGATGCCATCACGCAGCGAATGGCCGCGAAGCAGGCGGGCCACGTAATCGCGCCCATGTTCAGTAGCCAGTGTGCACGATGCTTCCACGATCACCCCGTATTTTTTATCAATTTCCGCCGTGATCGTCAACGTATCATACAAGCTTTTGGCCGCCATTCCAGCCGGCAGCCGCGCATGACCAGCGATAAACTGCGTTTTCATCCTCTTTCCCTCTTTCCTCGTCTTTCTTGTTGCTGTTGTACCAACTACTATCTTATTTCGCGGCGTACATCCATTTTCCCTGCCTTGTTTGGCAGTTGACGAAAAAAAGCCGCCGGCCAAACAAACTCAGCAAGCGGCAGATCGTTTTTTTTTTTAGCGTTGCTGTACCGATGCGAGGCGGCCTGCCTCCCAGCTTACCCACTCCCCGCTGTTTGGGTCAATCGAAGCGAGGCGGAGCCAGCCGTTTTGGACTTTGCGCCGAAATTCGCTATTTTCATCGAGCAGCCGCTCGATATAGGAAGACGGCGCTTCAACAACAACAAGCAACCGAAGCGGGGAATGGAACCACTCACGGTCAGACGCGGCGACGGACTGCCACGGCAAGCCGGCCAGCAAGTCGCCCCCATTCCCTTGCATGACACCGATGCCGCCGGTCACCGTCTGGGTCGTTTTGTCGCCGCTTCCGTAATGATGCGGCGCCACTGTCGAAGCATAATATTGCAAGTTGATCCACTGCCCAACCGTGGCCGGCCCAGCGATGATGCCGGCCAGCGCCTCACCGGTCGGATCTTCGCGCCAATCGTAGCTGTGCAAAAACACTCGGCCGTCTAAATGAACACCCTTTGTCAACGCCCGCCGGCCAATCAGGAAAGCGGCGTTCCCCGCCAATCCCCACTCCGGACGAATTTCACTCCAATCGACGGCGCGGCGTCGGGCTTCGGCAACCGGATCACGCGGCATGGCGCCGACATGCGGCAGCTTCGCCATCCTCTCAGCATTGGCTTGGCGGCTGACGCCGGCCAGCGCCTGTGTCAGTTGCTTAAACGACTGTTTTGCCGTTTCGGATAACGGCGGCACTTCCACCCAACGCAACTCGTCAACGGTCGTGATATGTTCAGCGGCGACGAACACTGTCTCATCCGGGATGACGATTCCCTCTTTCGCCAATTCATCCCGCACGTGCGGCAAGTTGGCCAAGGCGGCAAACACACGGGCGTTGAACGCCCCAGCCGCGCCGCCACACGCCCCGCAATCGAGCGCCGACGCATACGGGTTGTTTGTCGTCTCGCTTTCATGGCCGCAGACGACGACAAGCGGAGCAAATGAGGATGTCAATCCAATGTTGACGAGGAGTTGTTTTACGTATTGCACTTGCTCTTCTTTTGTCAACCCGATCGGCAATCCGGTCGTTTCGTCATGCCCTTGGCAATCCAGCGACAGTGTCGTCTTCGGTTTTTGTTCCGCCGACATTTCCGCCTGATGAATGGCTTGCCCGGTCCAAGCCGGCGCTGCGCTGCGGGCGATCGTATGCAAACCGAGCCACGGCCCGCTCATTTCTGGAAGCAGTAAACCAGCCAGCAGATGCTGCTTGATTTTTTTAAACGTTCGGCCGACAAAGCGGAACAGATCACGTCGCCGGCGGTACGGCGCTGCCGTCTCCGGAGAAGCGGTTTCCTTGATTTCATGCTGCGGCGCCACAATCGCCGGGCAAGACGGATGAGCTTCATCGCCATCCAGTACGCGCGTTTGAATCGGCAAACCGAAAAAGCCGGCGCAACCGTACGTTTCAAACGGCCCCGCCTCCTCGAGATGGCGGCGGAACGGCTCGGAGCGCACATCAATGCAAAACAATAGCTGCGCTGTCACCGGCTCTTTTGGCTCCTCTGGTTGACGGGCGAGAACCGCTTCTTTCAGCTTCGCTTCATACGTGTCTTCCCACGCCTCAAGCCAAAGATGGCGGCGGCCGATCCTCCAAAAACGATCGGCGAACGCCAAGCGAGTTTGGCGATCTTGGAGCGACAGGCGGCGCCAGTCGTCCACCGTCATCCCGCCCCAATGGATCCAAGCGGTCAACAGCGGCCCAACGGTACGATCGTCTTCGTTTTCTTCCTCCTTCAGCGGCAGATGCGGCGCTGCGAACACCCACTCCAGCGATAAACGAACCGCTAAGTAATCAATCAATCCATCCACTTCATCGCCTGCCTGGCGCGATTTCCAGACAATCATCCCCGCCCAGCCGGGCAGAGCTAATAAGTGCGCTTCTAAATAGGCCACCGCTTCCTCATCCTGCACCCCGAGCTGCTCAAGCGCCCGTTGCAGCGCCTCCTCTGGATGGCAAGGCCAATCGAAAAGCCGTTTCCGCTCCTCCTTGGACAAGGACGGATCAAGAGGCGCCAAACGACGCCAAGACCCGTAAAAGCCTTGTTCGCGATGCGGCAGCGCCCACGCCGCCTCTCCCCGATCGTAAAACAGCTTGCACCATTTTGCCATTTGTTGATCTAGCCGTTTGGCAAAACGAAGGCGTACGGACACCGGACGAATGGAAGCATGACGCGGCAATGTGATCGCAGCTAACTCAGCCAATTCCGGCGCTTGAAGCGCCTCTTCTGGCACCTCATCGTTCCAAAGGAGGGAGCGGCATAGACGTTCCGCTTCATGGCGCGGCGCAGGAAGCGGCTCGTCATCCAACCATCGTTGCAGACGCCGCTCGACGAAGGAAACGTCAATCTCCCCTTTGGATAGGGCCGAATGAAAAACGGCCATTGGCGGATACAAATCGATGCCATAAGCTTCTTGGAGCCGGTCAGCCGCGTCGACAAACGACTTGTCTTCCATCCCCATCCACGGATGGCGGGCAATAAACGCAGAAATCGGCCAAAGCGGAGCGATTGCCTTCGCCGCTTCGCTGACCATGACGGCGAGCGGGCGGGCGCCTCCTTTTTTTTCTGCCGACGACCGTTCGATTGATACAACGGCTCTACTCATGAGCCATCCCCTCCTTTAGATAGGATGCCAAATAACGCGGTTGTGCTTCGGTCGCCGCCGCACGCGGCTCACCAAGATGAACAAGCCACATGTACAGGTGAGTGGCAAGCATGGAGCTGCGCCGGTTTGCGACCCATACAGCAACCAGCGCTGCGGCAACAAACAGAGCGCAGACAAGCCATTCGAACGAAGCGGGCGGCAGAAACGCGGATGGCATCCCGTTATAAAGCAGCACCATAAATTGATGGCGCACCGTTTCGGACACCAGCGCCAAAGCAGCGACAACCGCAAACCCCAGCCATCGTCCTTCGCGAAAATCCGCAAGCCGCCCCCAAGCAACTGTTGCCGAGGCCGCAAGCAAAAGCGCGCTCAACAGCCGGGCCGGCTCATGCGGAGCCGCCTGCCAAAAGACCGCACCGAGCACCAGCCCGACAACCATTCCTCCGCGCCACGAACCGGCCGTGACCCGTTCTCCCGCCCGGCCCACTCGCGGCACGACCGAACCGGACTGCAAAAAGAGCGTAGCTTTGAACAATCCGTGCAGCACTAAGTGCACCACCGCCGCCCCGTAAGCGCCAAGAGCGCATTGCACAAGCATAACACCCATTTGCGCCATCGTCGAACCGACGAGCTGACGCTTGTAGTCAACATGAACAAAGCTGATGCCTGTGCCGATCAAAATCGAGACAAAGGCAAGCAAAAAGAGCAAAACATGCGCCCACGTGTCGGTAAAGAGCGGGGCAAAGCGCCCGAGCAACAAACCACCTGCATTCACCAATCCGGCATGCATGACGGCTGACACAGGCGTCGGCGTCACAACCGATTCCATCAGCCAGCGATGAAACGGCCACTGACCGGCCGGAATGATGGCCGCCACCAACAGCAACCCGTTAAACACCGCCCGTTCCCAAGCTTCCAAGTGGGCGATCCGCTCGGCGGATAACGCAGCGGTCAACGTCCATTCCCCGCTGTCGACCCCAAGCCAGACAGCCACAATGATCAAAGCGAGCCAACTCGCGCCAAACATCAGCCCCATTTGCCGAACGACGAACGGAACCGGACTCCATTTTTTTTTCAACGCCGTCAACGCCACAAGCCCCACGAGCGGCAGCCCCCAGCACACTGCGATCAATCGCAAGTCGCCGGCCGCCCACGTGAGCGAAGCGGCCACCGTCGTCCACGTCAAAAGCGAGAAATACCACCGATAGCGGCGATCTCCATGCAAATAGCGAATCGAAAACCGTTGGATCGCCCAACTCAACAAAGAAACATACACGCCGGACAGCCAACTAACGGCATCAAACCGAAAGCGGCCCATATCCACCGTCCCAGCGCCGATCCACCCGATCAGCGCGACAGCCCCCGGCAGAAGCAACAGCCAAACATGAACATGCACGTATCGCTCCGGCACACGCGGGAACAGCCAGATCAGCGCACTGATGAGGACAACAACCACCGATGCAAACCATCCCGAAGCGATCCATTCCATTCCCATTTCCGTCTCCTCCCCTCTGTTTGATTGGCACTCCGTGTGGAAGAAAAGAAAAAACCGGCTATGTCAATCCGGCAAGGCGGCTCCACAAGGCCGTTCCATTGCCGAGCGATTGCTCATAGCCGGTTTACCTTCAACCAATCTTCGATGCGATTGTTTGAAGATCTCCCGCAAACTGTCTTGCGATGGGCGACGGTCGGTTTCCCTTCAACGAACCTAAGCCGACCTAGGTTTTTTGAAGGGCTGCCGACAGCATCGTCCTCTCAATTTTATTTTATACTTACTATACAAAAGTTGTTTTTATTATACAACATCTTGATGGACATGTCATGAAAAACGTTACTTTGTCAGCTGCTTTTCCAAATCGTGAAACAGCTTAAAAACAATGATGCGCTCGCCTGTTCGCGTGCTCAAATCAGTGTGGAAGCTTTTCACCTGCTCGCCGGTGATCTCGAAAATCATCTCTTTCAACTCATCGACTCCCGATTCGACCAAACTCGTTCTCGACCGCTTTACCGCCAGCATCCCTTCTTTCGTCTCGCACAGCGCATACTCCGCTGGCGTCAAAATGCCGTGCAAGGACACGATGATCATGTCGCGCAAAATATCCGTTTTGACCGACACCGAGCCGCGGCCAAGAAAGTCTTTTTCCCATTTCGTCAACGCTTTGCTGATTTCGGATTCGATCCAGCCTTTGGATTTGTTCATGCCCTGTCCCCCCTCACTTGCCGCGGCTTCCCGCCGCTTTCGCCACGTTGCACTCATAACCTTTATTATAGCGGCAATGGCTTCATGGCGCTAGAGTCAAATCACCGGAAAACAGGGGACAGCCGCCGCTATTCCGAGCAAAGGGGCTGATGTTTCTCTTTTGCCCTGCGGTCCAGCGGGGCATGTTCATTTTGCTCCCAGCAAAGATACTGATGCTCCTCCCCGCAACAAGCGCCGTTTGTTCAGGCGGAAGCACAGCCGGGCGGCAAAAAGCGGGCATAACCTCCCCTCCACGTGCCGTCCTTCTATTCCTAGCACTACCGGCAGCGAAGCGTCCGCAGCCGATTGAGCGCCGCCGCCAGCTCGAAGCGGCGCGGGCGGGCGAACTCGCCGGGATGGCCGTTGCGGAAAGAAATCGAGCCAAGCCCGTGTCGGTCCCACCGTTCCTCGATGGCATCGAGCAATTGCCGGACGGTCTTCGTTCCGTCGAGCCACCCTTTTCGCTCCATATACAAAAACGACGCAGCGATCGCTCGCGTCTGGCTGTCGTCAACAAGCTGCTCGAGCGCATACAACAGCACGTCCGTCAGCCCGTATTGAATGACATGGCGACCGCGCGCGGCCGCTTTCGCTTTCTTTCCTTTTTGGCTGTTTAAGCTTTCCGGCAGCGGGATGCGCTCACGAATGCGGCCAAACGACGCTCCGCCTTCCGCTTTCCGCCCCGATGGCATCTTGGCCGCGATCTGTTTCGCTTCGCTGGTCACATCGGATGGAACATACTGTTCCAGTTTGATCACACAATCGGCAATCTCAAAATAATCCCCTAACCCTCCGACGACCAAGACAGTGGAAATGCCGTAGTCGTGAAACAGCTGGCGGGCTTTGTCGATATACGGGGTGATCGGCTCGGCTTCTTTCGCGATGAGCGCCTGCATGCGCGCGTCGCGCATGAACAAATTGGTGGCGCTCGTATCTTCATCGATCAAAAACGCCGACGCCCCGGCTTCGATCATTTCGATCATGCTCGCGGCTTGCGAGGTGCTGCCGCTCGCGTTTTCCGTCGAAAAGCGCGTCGTCTCCTTGCCGTACGGCAGCGTGCCGATAAACGGGGAAATATCGACATTGGCCACGCTGCGGCCGTCCTCAGCGCGAATTTTCACCGCCCCGCTGTCAGTGATAACAAACTCCCGGCCATCGCCGGCGATATGGTCATACACACCGTGTTCTAACGCCTGAAGCAGCGTCGATTTTCCGTGGTAACCCCCGCCGACAATGAGCGTGATCCCCTTCCGGATGCCCATGCCTTTGATCGGTTCGGCGCGATGCGGCACCGGAATCGCCACCTCGAGCTCCGGCGGGCTTTGAAACGGCACCGCACCTTTTCGCAGCGGCTTGTCGCTCACCCCGCTTTCGCGCGGCAAAATCGCGCCGTTGGCGACAAACGCCACCCATCCGCGCTCATGCAAATAGCGGCGGATGGCATGCTGTTGATCGGCCAGCTCAACCGCCGGGCGGATCTCCTCTTCACGAAGGCCGTACACCGCCCGCTTGATCACGGCCGGAATTTGTTCAAAAAAAATGCTCTCGGCTTCCTTCGCTAAAATGCGCCGCCCGTTGGCCGGCAAGCCTACCGATAAACAAATGGCGATCGTCTCATCGGTGATGTGCACCGCCGTTCGCTCGAGCACCTTCTGCCCCGGGGCGTCGATCGACACGAGCCCGCTTTTTCCCGACCCGCGCGCCCGCGCCGGCCATTGCCGCAGTTCGTGATGGACGCGGCGCGCCAGCACATCTTCGCAACGGACGCGGCGCGGTTTCGTGTTCGTCCACTCCGATGTCAACACCGTCTTCACCCGTGGCACGATCACCCGAATTTTCGACGGTTCCGCAAACGGGTCGCCTTGCACATGGTCAATCGCCAAGGTAAATGCCGGAAAGGAATACTCCCCCTCAATCGTTTTGTACGCTTTATATCCCTTTTGGTCAATGGCCCGCAGTCGTTGTCTGAGCGCCTCCATTGCACCCACTCCTTCCTTTCGCTGTTCATCGAGGACCCCTTATGCACCACTTTGATTGTACCGCAAACCGAGCGCCTTCATCCAGAGCCATCAAAAACGGCGGCCCGCCTATTCTTCGGACGGGCCGCCTGCCGCTTACCGGTCTTTCATCCCCGTATAAATCCAAATCGCTTCTTTGAGAAACTCAGCCGCTCCCGGATGCACTTGGTCATAATACGCTTTGAACCGTTCGTCCTCGACATACAGGCGCGCCAGTCCGGCATGCGCTTCCTTCGAATAATGATCCCACCAGAAGCAAAGCCATTGACGGTGCAAATCCGCCGCCCGTTGCGCCGCCTCGCCGGCCGGGTCGCCATCTTGCATCGCTTCTTTCAATGCCTCAAGCACCTCTTGACTGAGTCGTTCCGCCTCATCCACCTGTTCCTTCGTCATCTTCCGCAGCCTGTCGTTGGAACGATCGACATGTTCATCGCCATACTTCCGGCGAATTTCTTCTCCATATTTCCGCTCGTTTTCTTCAATCAGCTGCTCCTTGAACGCAGCAAACTTTTCCTCGTCGCTCATTGAGATTCCCCCTTCTTTCGCGGCAATCGTTTGTTCAACGCTCGCAATCAACGCATCCAAATGGCGTCTTTTTTCCAACAGCTGTTGGCGGTGCTCCCTTAGCGCTTTCAGTTCATCAAAGGACGGGGAATGAATGATTTGTTTGATCGTTTCCAAATCGACGCCAAGTTCGCGGTAAAAGAGAATTTGCTGCAAACGATCGACTTCGCGCGGCCCGTACAGCCGATACCCGGCGTCGCTCAACCGCGCCGGCTTCAGCAACCCAATCTGATCGTAATACCGAAGCGTACGGCTTGTCACCCCCGCCAGTTTGGCCAGCTCATGCACGGTGTACTCGATGTTCCTCACCTCCCTATGGATGACGATACACCTTGACGCAACGTCAAAGTAAAGAGGAAAATGAAAAAAGGGCTCCCAAGGGCCCTTTTCACGTCCCGCAAAACGTCCGGTACGGCCGGTCGGACGGCGGCGGCAGCTCCGCGTACTCGGCTTGTTCCAGCGAATAAGCGTACGGGTCGGCCAACGCTTCGAGGAAACGCTCCATCACGCTGTAGTCGCCGCAATCGACCGCGGCGGCCAACGCCTCTTCGACTCGATGGTTGCGCGGAATGACGGCCGGATTATGGCGGCGCATCCGTTCATACGCTTCTTCCCGCGAAACCGCTTCTTGGCTGAGCCGCGTTTGCCAGCGCTCGTGCCACTCGCGAAACTCGGAAGCGTCAAAGAGTGCCATTCCGGTGTACTCGCCTAACGTCAACGCCCGGAACGTGTTCGTATAATCAGCGCGGTATTCTTCCATCAGCCGCAATAAATCGGCGATAAGCCCGCCATCCCCCTCTTGCGCTTCAGCCAAACCGAGTTTCGCTCTCATCCCGTCGAGCCAATGACGATGATACAACGTTGGATATTGATCGAGCGCTTCCTGCGCCACCGCCACCGCCTTTTCCTCATCCTCATCCAGCAGCGGCAGCAAGCTCTCCGCCAATCGGGCTAAGTTCCAGCCCCCGATATACGGCTGATTGCCGTACGCATACCGTCCTTCCATATCGATGGAGCTGAACACCGTCTTCAAGTCATACGTGTCCATAAACGCGCATGGCCCGTAATCGATCGTTTCCCCGCTGATCGTCATGTTATCGGTGTTCATCACCCCGTGGACGAAACCGACCAGCTGCCATTGGGCGATCAATGCTGCTTGCCGGGCGATGACTTGTTCA
This sequence comes from Geobacillus sp. B4113_201601, assembly GCF_001587475.1. Classification (NCBI taxonomy): domain Bacteria; kingdom Bacillati; phylum Bacillota; class Bacilli; order Caryophanales; family Anoxybacillaceae; genus Geobacillus; species Geobacillus sp. B4113_201601. The sequence goes on along the minus strand of NZ_LQYX01000085.1, from coordinate 20,959 downwards.
AGCAAAAACAAATAGCGGTTTTCAGCCTCTTCAAACCGAGGGAAATGCCGCTCGAGCGCGTAATCGGCCAACGCGCGCAGCTCTTCTTTCGTCCCCCATTGCGCCGCGTATTGGAACGTCCCGACACGCAAATGACTTGAGGCGACGCGGGTTAACACCGCCCCAGGCAGTTCGATTTCCCGCCGAATCGTCTCTCCCGTTGTCACGACCGCCAGACTGCGGGTCGTCGGAATGCCAAGGGCATGCATCGCCTCGCTCACGATGTACTCCCGCAGCATCGGCCCGAGCGCCGCCCGCCCATCGCCGCCGCGCGAATACGGCGTCCGACCCGAGCCTTTCAGCTGAATATCCACCCGCTTGCCGCCTAGGGTGACATGCTCGCCGATGAGCACCGCCCGTCCGTCGCCAAGCAGCGTGAAATAGCCGAACTGATGCCCAGCATACGCTTGCGCCAGCGGCTCAGCCCCGTCCGGAATCCGATTTCCCGCCAGCACCGCCACCCCTGCGTCGCTTCGCAATGCTTTCTCATTCAACCCAAGTTCTGCCGCAAGCGGCCGGTTGAGCACCGCCAGTTCCGGCGCGCGCACCGGCGTGGGGAGAACACGGCTGAAAAAGCGTTCCGGCAGCCTTGCATAACGGTTGTCAAACGTCCACCCCGCATCCAATTTGCTCATCTCCTTTTTTCGGCCAAGCTATAGTTCTATTGTATGGCAAAGCAGGCGGCATAATAAATCGAAAACACGCGGTTCGCTCCAAAAATTCGACCGCCCTGTTTCGACGAAACCCGCCATCTTTTCTCTTTCGCTTCCGTTCCGTTTCGCCTATAATGGCTATGAGGAGGTGAAACGAATGGAAGAAAACACGATCATCCAAGCGGTGCTGCACGCCCTCGAACAACATTCCGACAAAATCAGCTCGAAAATGGAGGAAATGGAACAACGACTCCGCGGCGAAATGCACGAAATGGGCCAGCAGCTCCGCAGCGAAATCCATGCTGTCGAAACCCGTCTTGAAGCCAAAATCGATTCCCTTCGTGAGGAAATGCAACAGATGAACAGACAACTGAACGAACGAAGCGATCGCCTCGAAGAAGAACTCGCAGACACGCAAACCTCGGTCGACGTGTTGACCACGAAGGTGCTCCATCACGACCGAAAGCTTCGCCAATTGGCCAAACAAGCGTAATTCCTCTCGAAACGTTAGCCTTTTTGACCCACCGCAACGAACAAAACCGCTCCTGTTTCATCCTCGGGTTCCGTTTGATGAAACGGAGCGGTTTTCGTCTGAACATGGCGATCTTTTTCCCATCGCGGCCAAATGATGCACTCCTCACTTCACTAGCCCATGCCGAAACGCATAAATGACCGCTTGCGTCCGGTCTTGGACGCCGAGTTTAGAGAGGATGTTGCTCACATGCACTTTCACCGTTTTGAGGGAAATGAACAATTCCTCAGCCATTTCTTGATTCGTCTTCCCTTGCGCCATCAACAAAAGCACTTCCATCTCCCGGCTCGTAAGCTGTTCGTGCGGCAGCCGCTCTCGTTGTTTTCGCCGGTTTGGCATGACTTTTCCCGCTACTTCCGGCTCGAGCACCGATTGTCCGTGGAACGTAGCGCGAATGGCGTCGGCAATTTCGCTCGCTTTCGATGTTTTCAACAAATAGCTCGTCGCCCCTGCTTCGAGCGCCGCGAACACGTTTTCATCATCCAAAAAACTCGTCACGACAATGATTTTCGCCCCCGGCCATGCGCGAATGATTTCCTGTGTCGCGGCAATGCCGTCCACTGGTTCCATCACCAAGTCCATCAGAATGACATCCGGCCGCAACTGGAGAGCGAGCTCAACTCCCTTTTGCCCATCCTCCGCCTCACCGATCACCTCCATGTCCGGTTGAGCGGACAAATACGCCGACACGCCAAGCCTCACCATTTCATGATCATCGACAAGCAGCACCTTAATCACGGTCATCCCCCCTATGCAAAAGCGGCACTTTCACTTCCAGCCGTGTTCCTTGGTCTTTTAAGCTGACTACCTTCAATGTTCCGCCGATTTCCGCCGCCCGCTCATACATGTGCTTCAACCCGTACGAACCGCTTTTTGAACGTTCCACATCAAAACCGACACCGTCGTCAGTGACGCGCAAAATCGCAAACCCGTCCCGTTCGATGAGCAGTACTTCCAACGACTTCGCTTTCGCATGGCGCAACGTGTTCGACAACGACTCCTGCAAAATGCGAAACAGATGATCTTCCACCCCTTTATCGAGCGGAACGTCTTCGATGTTCCATCTTATCTCAAGCGGCACTTTGCCCGCCAATTCCGTGAGCAGTTCGTTCATCCCTTCTTGAAGCGATTTGCCTTTCAGCTGCACCGGCCGCAAATGCAAAAGCAGCGCCCGCATTTCCAATTGCGACTGGTGAATCATTTGCTCGACCATGGTCAATTGTTTGCGCTGCCGTTCATCATCCGGCGGCATCGTTTCCATGACGGCCGACATCATCATCGAAGCAGCGAACAATTGTTGGCTGACCGAATCGTGCAGCTCCCGCGCCAACCGCGTGCGCTCTTCCGAAAGAATGCGTTCAACGAGCCGTTCTTCCTGTTCGGCCTTTTCCGCCGCTAACTTTTGCACGCGCTTCGTTTGCGCGCGCCATTGCGCTTGCAGCTTCTCGATTTGTCGCCAGACGTCTTGCAGCTCCGATGGCGCTTCGGTCCGGTAAAGCTCCCCGATTTCACCACGTTCAATGTGTTCCAGCGCCTGCCTGAGAGCCTCTCGCTGCCTCCGCCAAACGATATCCAACAGAAGCCCGCTCACGATCCCAACCAGCAAACTGCCGGCTGTCACAAACAGCAAAAACGGGACCCCCATCACCGTTCTCTCCCACAGCTCCACCCATGTCCCCAGCGGAAACGCGTACACAAAGGAAACAAACAACAAACCAAAAACAATCAGCGCTGATAACACGGAAACAATCAACGACCGGCTCATAGCCGCTTCACCTCAAGATGGCCGATCATCATCGAGGTGACAATTTTCAGTTTCCGCTCGGCCGCTTGATACGAAGGGGTCTGATAAAGGAACGTCTGATTAAACAGCTGTTCTGTCGCATGCCCAAACACCGTCGCACCACCAACGATGGCCGAATGGACGACCTTCGTCTCCACCTCGTACGGAACAAGCACGCGCACATGACCGATCCACCCGCGCACCATAATCACCGCTTCCCCTTTCGGCAAGACGGTGTTGCTGACGTCGATCACCGTATCGCCAATGCCGGTTTGAATGTTGACGTCATCCCATTCATACACATGTTCGGGAGTCGCCTGCCGTCCAAACAGCACATTACAAAACAACGGCTGCCGCTCGATGATTTCCTCGTTTCCACTCGTCGCTTCCGTGATGACAGGACGAATAACGGTCGGCTGCTGCTTGGACTGAGCAAACTTCCAAATAAAGTAAAATAAACTAGCAACAACGATCAACCGGGCTGTCACCATCGTAAACATATGAAACACGAGACTAATGCCGCCGAGCCAAAAGAGCACTTTCCCCCGTCTGCGCGGCCAAGACTGTTTGCCGATATAAAGCAAAGCGACCGATAATCCGATCGAAAACAACCATCCGGGATGGAAAAACGAAATTTCAATCGCCAAAAGCACTAGCGCAATCAAAACTGCCCAACTGACATAACCCGTTTTCTTCCGTTGATCGAGCATGCGGGGAGCCCCCTGTTGTCCAAAATGAAAAACGTTGTTTCAAACGATGATTCGCCCCAAAGCCCAACATGGTGTGCATACCAAGTATGAAAGAAGGTGCCCCATTATATTGGGACACCTTCTAGCATATCCGGTTAGTTTCCTTCCTGCAACTGCTTTTCCAGCTGAGCGATGCGCGCGTCGATCGTGCTCCGGTAATCATCGGACTGGACTTGCCGCTCGAGGCGATCAAGGTAGGCTTCCGCATCGGCGAACGCCGCCAGCGCCGGGCCGGCATCCCCGCTGATCACCCGCTGGATTCGGTAGTGTGCCCGCGCCGCGTTTTCCCGCCCCATCAACTCCATGCGCCGCATCTGCATGTCTTTCAGCTTATGCTTCATTTCCTCATATTTCGCTTCCAACTCAAACAGCTCGCGGCTCGCTTGCTCGAGCAACTGTTTCAGACGGCCCGCCCGTTCCGCATATTGCGCTTGTTCGCGCCGGGCAAATTCAGCTAGCCCCACTTCCCCGGCCCGCTCAGCCACCTCCGCCTGTTTGCTTCGTTTTTCCGCCATCTGTTCCGCCTCACGATGTTCACGGGCAAACTGCTCTTTTAACACATATTGGCGCTCAAGCAGTTGCCGCACCCGCTCGACTTCTTGTTCACATTGGCGCAAATAGTGATTAAGAAGCGCAATGGGGTTTTTCTTTTCTTTTTCGTCAAGCCATTCGTGAAGATCGGCTTCAATGATCGTTTTCAAACGCGAGAATACACCCACCATCGATCACTCCTCTTAATACTGTTTTTGCAGCTCAGCCCATTGTTTTTCAAAGTTGACAAACGGATCGTCGCTTTCCGAAACGACACGTTCCCCTTTCACTCCGCTCCATTGTTTATACACGACATACAACACATACGCCGCCACAAGCGCGATGAGCGCCGGCACATTCGAAGCGCTGGCCACCAATGCCGCACAGCCAATAAGCGCCCACACCACTTTTCCAAATGTCGACGGAGCTTTTAAACATTTCTTGAACGCATAGTACAAGATCGCCAGCGTGATCGCCAGCCCGACAAGCGCCACGAGATGAAACAAGAGCACCAGCAAAGCGGCCGCGCCGGCAACGAACAACCCGATCTTTTTTGCCATCCTTTCGCCTCCTTTCGCTTCCTATCGTATCGCATCCCCGCAAACTCCCATCACGTTCCGAAGATATATTTTGACTACGACTGGAGGCTTATTTTATATGAAGCGAGGTGATCACTACAGCCGCGCCACTTTTATTGAAATCATTTCCATACAAAACAAAAAAGACAAATAGAGCACTCCTTGTGCCGCGTGAAGCTGTTTTTTACGGCAACAATGGAAATACATTGTTTCGCCGTCTCATCAATCCCCCGTGGGAACATTGCCGTTCTTCCCAAGTTCGACAGTGACGAGGCCAAAAAAAGCCTCCCATTGATACAAATGGGAGGAGAAGGCACTTGGCAAACTTCAGACGTGTATCTGGTAGAAATATGTTGCTTCTCATTAACGATTGCCATTACCGTTCAACCGGTTCCAGTTTATATTTATTAATGCGGAACACATGGCCACAAAGAAAGTTAATATCTTCCTGATTATGACTTGTAAGTAAAATGGTACGTCCTTTATTCTTAAAAGAGAATAATAGATTCTGGATTCTATCTACACGTTCTGCATCTAAGGCATTGAATGGTTCATCTAGGATCAGCACTTGTTGATCTTCCATAATAGCTTGGGCAATAGCTAATTTTTGCTTCATCCCTAACGAATAATGCTTGACTTTTTGTTTGGTCCGTGGATCGAACCCAACATTTTTCATTTCTTCAAAAATCTTATCATCATTAATTTTTCCTCTGATCATTGCCAATTCTTCTAAATTTTGAAATCCCGTTTTATTCGCGATGTAACTAGAGCGGTCTATAATAATGCGGAAATCCTCTGGAAATCTTTCTCTTTTTCCTATCTCGGCTCCGTTCACCGTAATCGTCCCTTTATCCGGGAACACAAACTCCACAGATCATCTTAAACAATACCGATTTCCCTGAACTGTTTGGCCCTATAATATCCGTATATTTTCCTTTTTCCACATTGAGATCAACACCATCAAAAAAAGTTACTCCTTTACTGTAGGCGACAAATTCCCTAACATAAATTCACAGACAAACCAAAAAGGCGACATGGACTCGATTCCTTGGTTAGGACAAGTGCAGCTCTTGGCGGAGCTAGAGCTGAGGCCGCCTCCGAAGATTGTAGGCATCCATCCTCGCCCCTAGAAGGCCGGTGAAAAACCGCTGATTCCTTTCCATCAATGGGAGAATGAGCGAAAAGCAGGACCGATGTAACAAGGCTTTTCTAAATGAGAAATAACATTGTAAAGCGGTATCCACGATTAAATCACCAGCCTCCTAGAAGGCCGGTGAAAAACCACTGTCAACTCCAGGTCGGCGGCATTTTCATTCAGAAGAGAAAGCGGATTCTGCAAGGTTTTTCTAATTGAGAAATGAGTGGAATCCGTCGTTTTTGCACTAAATCACCAGCCTCCTAGATACAGGCTGGAAGGATGCCCAAATGCCTCTCGTCCCTTTGGCATCAAGGGATGAGAGGCATTTTGTTTACTTGGTCACTGTCGAACTCGTATACAATGCAAGGCAAAAAACACGGTGCAAAATCCTCGCAAAATTTTCGCCCATTCGCTGGCTTCTTTCGGATTCTTGAAAAAGCAAAAACGACCGCAAACACGGTCGCATCAAGCAGTTCACCATTCAGTTCACCATTCTTCATCCGAAACAGCAACATGTTGGAAATGGAGACGGTGGGAGTCGAACCCACGTCCAGAGGCATCGCCACTTAAGCATCTACGAGCGTAGTCGGTATATTTCGCTTCGCCGTTCGTTCCGCCTACCGACAGGCCTCCCGGCGGCTAGCCTGGTTCGTCTCTTCCCTCATCCTCAGGCGGCGGATTTGGGCGTAGCCCGCTTCATATGAACCCCTCGGACGCCACGCGGGCGATGGCGGGAGGAGCTAGCTGCAGCAATTAAGCAGCTAAAGCGTAGTTTTGTTTGCCAGTTATCTTTAGGTGACGTTTTTACGAGGACGTCCCCCTCGGCTCGCCGCTTAAGCTCGACCTACCCCTGTCGAATCCGGATCGTCCCCGCGGTGCGAAGAGATCGGAACAGCTTAAGCCATGGATAACTGGCTGTTGCACTTTTTATTATACCATGGCTTTGCGCATTTTCAATGGGAATGTTTTCAATGTCGGTGAAAACCAACGTTTTTTTCCAAAAGGATGGAATTCGCCAGGAAAGAAGAGCCGATGTTTCAAGGCTTCCCCACTTGAGAAACATCGGTTTTGACTTTTTCACACGCCGCTTGCTCCCTACAGCTTTTGCCGCTCGCGGAACACCCGCTCGATTTCGCGCTGCGCTTCTTTCCGTTTCATGTCTTCGCGCTTGTCGTATTTTTTCTTCCCTTTGGCGACGCCAAGCTCCACTTTGGCGAAGCCGTTTTTGATGTACAATTTCAGCGGCACGAGCGTATACCCTTGCTCTTTTGTGTAGCCGATCAGCTTGTTGATTTCGCGGCGGTTGAGCAAGAGTTTTCTCGTCCGCAGCGGATCATGGTTGTAGCGGTTGCCTTGTTCGTACGGGCTGATATGCATGTTATGGAGAAACACTTCCCCTTTTTCCACTTTGGCGAATGAATCTTTCAAATTCACCCGGCCGTTGCGGATCGATTTGATTTCCGTTCCTTGCAGCACAAGGCCGGCTTCATACGTCTCTTCGATGAAATAATCATGGTACGCTTTTTTGTTTTGGGCGATTACTTTTCCTTCGCCTTTGGGCATCCGTTTTCTCCCTCCTCATCGTAGCGTTTCTTATTTTATCAAAAACGAAAAAGAAGGAAAAGCCGCCTGTTCGGCTTTTCCTCACCGTTTTTTCTTTTTCTTCTTTTTCGCTTTCGCGCTGCGGTTTGGGCCGCTTTGCGCTTTCGGCTCCGCCTTTTTCTTTTGTTTTTTCCCTTCGATGACGACCGGAGCGGCTTTCGCTTTCGACGGGCGGCGTCCTTTCATGCCGACGACTTCAAAGTCGACGATCCGCTCGTCTTTGTTGACGTTGATGACGCGGACGGTGATTTCATCGCCGATGCGGTACATTTTCCCGGTCCGCTCGCCGATCATCGCATAGCTGCGCTCGTCGTAGCGGTAATAATCGTCCGTTAAATAACTGACGTGCACCAATCCTTCGATCGTGTTCGGGAGCTCGACAAACAGGCCGAAGTTCGTCACCGAGCTGATGATGCCGTCAAATTCCATCCCGATTTTGTCTTCCATAAACTCCGTTTTCTTCAAATCATCGGTTTCCCGCTCAGCCTCGACGGCGCGCCGCTCCATGTTGGACGCGTGTTCGGCAATGTCCGGCAGCTTTTCCGCCCATTTTTGCTGGGTGTCAGCATCCATCTGGCCGTTGATGAGATACGTCCGGATCAGCCGGTGAACGATCAAATCCGGATAGCGGCGGATCGGCGACGTAAAATGGGTGTAAAACTCGGTTGACAGCCCATAATGGCCGAGGCTTTCGGCGTCATAGCGGGCCTGCTTCATCGACCGAAGCATGACGGTCGAAATGACCATCTCTTCCGGTTCGCCGCGCACCGCTTCGAGAATTTGCTGGAGGGCGCGCGGATGGATGTGGTTGCCCGTTCCTTTCACGACATAGCCGAAGTTCGTGATGAACTCCAAAAAGCGCTGCAGTTTTTCCGGTTTTGGGTCTTCGTGAACGCGGTACATAAACGGCACGTTCAGCCAATGGAAATGCTCGGCGACCGTTTCGTTTGCCGCCAACATAAACTCTTCGATGAGCCGCTCGGCGACCGACCGCTCGCGCAAGACGACATCGTACGGTTTGCCGTTTTCATCAACAAGCACTTTCGCTTCTTTAAAATCGAAATCGATCGCCCCGCGCTTCATCCGCTTGGTGCGCAAAATATCAGCGAGCTCGGCCATCAGCTCAAACATCGGCACGAGCGGCGCGTATGTTTCCCGCAACGCCTCGTCTTTATCGACCAAAATTTTATTGACATCGGAATACGTCATCCGCTCGACGGTGCGGATGACGCTTTGGAAAATGTCATGGCGGACGACTTCGCCTTGCGGGGTGATTTCCATTTCACACGACAGCGTCAACCGGTCGACTTTCGGGTTGAGCGAGCAAATGCCGTTCGACAGCCGGTGCGGAATCATCGGGATGACGCGGTCGACCAAATAAACGCTCGTGCCGCGCTCATACGCTTCGCGGTCGATCGGCGACCCTTCCTCAACATAGTAGCTGACATCGGCGATATGGACGCCAAGTTTGTAGTTGCCATTCTCAAGTTTTGTCACCGTCACCGCATCGTCCAAGTCTTTCGCGTCTTCCCCGTCGATCGTCACGATCATCTCACCGCGCAAGTCACGGCGCCCCTCCAAATCTTTTTCCGTAATGACGTCTGGAACACGGTTGGCGTGCTCGATGACGTCATCTGGAAACTGCAGCGGCAAACCGTGCTTATAGATGACCGATAAAATATCGACGCCCGGGTCGTTTTTATGGCCGAGAATTTGGACGACTTCCCCTTCGGCGCTCATCCGCCCTTCCGGATACGAGGTGAGGCGGACGACGACTTTATGCCCTTCGACCGCTCCGTTCGCCGCGTTTTTCGGGATGAAAATGTCATTGACGATCCGTTTGTCATCGGGGATGACAAAGCCGAAATATTTGCTTTCCGTGTATGTACCGACGACTTCTTTCACCCCGCGCTCCAAAATGCGGACGATCGTCCCTTCGCGGCGCGCTCCGGATGAGTCGGCCTGAACGCGAACAAGCACCGTGTCGCCATGCATGGCGTTTTTCAATTCGGACGGCGGGATGAAAATATCATCCATTCCCGGCTCTTCCGGGGTGACGAAGGCAAACCCCTTCGGATGGCCCGTCACTTTGCCGCGCACGAGATTCATCCGCTCAGGCACGCCGTAGCGGTTGCTGCGCGTCCGGACGACAAGGCCTTCCTCTTCCATGGCGACAAGCGTTTTAACCAGTTCCTTAAATCCATCCGCATCCCCGATGCCAAAGGCTTCTTCAAGCTCCTCAACAGTGAGCGGCTTGTACGCTTCATCGCGCATAAACGCCAAAATTCGTTCAGCCAACGCCTGATCCATCGGCCTTTCCCTCCTTTCCAACGCTACCAAGCTAACGACTCCAAAAAGGCATAAATATCGTCATGCAGCTGTTCTTTTTCCTGATCCAACGTGATAACATGGCCGGATTGCTCATACCATTTGATTTGCTTGATTGGCGCTCCGATTTCGTTATAAATAATATTGGCGCTGTCCGGGTTGATCATTTCATCATGGCGCGCCTGAACGACAAACGTCGGCGCGTAAACCAAGTCCAAATGGTCGCGCACCTCGGCAATCAATGCCTGCAACGCTTTCAATGTGCTCATCGGCGTTTCCTTGAAACGCTCCATTTCCGCTTCAATTTGTTCGGGCGATTTTCCTTCGCGCTTTTTATACTCGCGCGCATACTCGAGCACACCTTCATACATCGTTTCTTCGCTTTTGATGTACATCGGCGCGCACATCGTCACAATGCCTTCTATAGGTACAGTGTAACCTAATTTTAACGAAAATACGCCTCCAAGCGACAATCCGGCGACGGCGATTTTTTCATAGCCTTTGTTTTTCAAAAACTGATAGCCGTTCATGACGTCTTGCCACCAATCATCCGGACCGGTATGGACAAGCTCTTCCGGCGGCACGCCGTGCCCTTTGTAAATCGGCGCGTGGCACGTGTAGCCTTTCGACTCCAAGAATCGCCCAAGCATCCGAACGTCAGCGGAGTTGCCGGTGAACCCATGCAAAAGCAACACAGCGCGCTCCCCAGCCTCAAAGAAAAACGGTTTGGGTGGAACTAGTTTCATCATCGTTCTCCTTCCTCTCTGGATGAAATAGAAAAGGCAGCCCGTTTTCGTGTCAGGACCGCCCCCGCTTTTCGCTTATGCTCATTCAAGATAGGCAATGACAAACGACAGCACAAAAAACAACACGGCCAATACGATCGTCACGCGCTGAAACAACGCATCGAGTCCGCGCGCTTTTTGCTTCCCGAACAATTGCTCGGCACCGCCGGTGATCGCTCCCGACAGCCCAGCGCTGCGGCCCGATTGCAGCAGCACGACAACGATCAGCGCAACCGACACAATGACAAGCAGCGTCACAAGCAAGGCATGCATGCCTGACACCTCCAACGACCTACGTTGCAATAGTTTTACTATACCATACATCGCTGTTGGCGGCAACTGCCTCACCTGTCTCCACACGCCGAAAGGCATAGATTCGCTTTTTTTACAAAAAACACAATAAGGGAGACGCTCAAATGGAGAAAATCGATGAAATCATTGACGAATGTGTGGCAAAAATCGCAACGCATCTGACTTGATCAGCCTAGAAGGCTGGGGATTTAAGGGGGCAAGCCTCTTCTCTTATCAAGCCCGCTTCTTAAACAGATAAGCCTTGTCACGTCAGGAGCGCCTTTCAAACGTTTCCCCATTGCTCAAGAGAAACGACCGCTTTTCATCAGCCATCTAGGAGGCTGGTGACTTAATCGCGGATACGTGTTTACCATGTCATTTCTCAATTAGAAAAACCTTGCTTCCATCGATCCTACTTCTCATGCGCTCTTCCATTGATGAAGCGAATCAGCGGTTTTTCACCAGCCTACTAGACAGCCGAATCGAAGGGCGGGAGACAAAAAACTCCCCGCCTCTCCCTTTGCATAGATCCTCCATCTGCTTGACCCTCCATGCCTTGGGCGCGGTATGATCATTGTCGTCCGCAGCCAAAATAAGTTACAATGAAAGCAAATCGGCAACGACGGGAGGAACTCCAATGGCAAGACCAGACGAACGAGTCGTCATCGCGATTGACGGCTACCAATTCAAACGGGCGCGGGAGGCGAAGGAAGGAAAAATTTTCGTCACCTCGCCGATCGGGGCGAACTTTACGTTTGACGTCAACGTCATGCGGAAACTGCTTGAGGCGATCGACCGCGACCCGGCGCTCGTGGAACAGTTCGGGCTTCCTTCACCGGGAGCAAACGAATAACAAAGGAACGGCGGCTGGCCGTTCCTTTTTTCCTTATGCGCTCCTCTGGCAAATGCGCGCCATTCGGATCGCCGGTGCGGGCGAACGAAAGCCAAGCGTAATGCATTTCGTTGGCGATCGCCTCGCACTCCGGCCGATTCACTGAAAATCGTGATGTTGTCCGGATCGCCGCCAAACGCCTCAATGTTCTCCTTCACCTAGCGCCCAAGTTCGACAGTTTTGAGAACATTTTAGGCAAATGAAAACGGCCAAAATGCTGCAATATCAAGGATTTCATGATGCAGATCCTAGGAAAAAACACTGAATTTCATAGGCACACGACTTTTCTATTTTAACTTTTAAAAGAGCTGAATATCATTACATAGATATGTACATGCGACGGGTTACACGCAAAAAGAAGGATGGAATCACCGTAGCTTACCTCCATCATGAATCGTGGCCGAACGTAAGAGATGAATGTGAGCGTCTTATGCTTGGACATTTTTCTCCAAAAAACGGCGACCTTGATCAACGAACCGAACTGACAGCCAAACAGGCTCAATTCTTTGCGGCTCTAGGGCTGGAGCCGCCTCCGAAGATTGTAGGCATCCATCCTCGCACCTAGATACACGCCCAACGTATGCCCAAATACCTATCGTCCCCTTGGTATCCAGGGATGAGAGGCATTTTGTTTGCCTAGTCGCTGTCGAACTCGGGAACCCGATTCCTTGGGTAAAATAGATGTGCTCAAACCCATTCACACAAGGAGGTTCATGTCTCATGAATCGATGAACACATCATCAAGGAATCCACCAATTTTTCATGACATTGGGTTGGCGCTTGATTTCTCGAAACCGGTCATCAAGCCTCTCGTTCAAAATGTGCTCATGGATTCCTAGTATCCGTCCCAAGCGCTCATCAAAACCTGCCTGAAACAAGGATTCCATGTCACCGCCATGCTCAAGACGAACCGGATTCTCTATCCGAACGGCATCGCCGTCCAAGCGAAGGAGTTCGCTCGCTATATCGAGCCCAACGACACCCGCCTCGTCACGGTGGGGAACGAGCGTGATCGTGTCTACCGCTATGAAGGTGCGCTCAACGGTCTTGATGATGCAGTGGTGCGGCTGGCTGGCTTGGAAGGCGGATCAACCGATGACACCCGAACATCTTCATTGCATCTAGAGCACCGATCGGGAGCTGAGTGACGAAGACATCTTGCGTTACGATGCCCAGCGCTGGACGATCGAATGCGTTTTCCAGCAGGCCAAAGACCAGCTGAAGTCAGGTGGGACCGTGTTCGCCACGTTCGGGCGGTGAAACGGTATTGGATCACCGTGTTGTTGGCTTGCGTGTACAGTATAGCCGAATCTCCACAAGACCTCTCCGCCGGACGGGAGCTTCTTCAGTCTCGGAAAGGGCACAGCATCGTCGAGTTCATCGATAACGCCGCAAAGCAAGAGATTCCCATTGATGCAATCAAAAAACAACTCCATGTTGCCTAAGGGATACCCTGTTTGTCTCTCAGAGAATGGAAATTACTGCAATAAAAATGCTCATCTACAGTTACCATTAGAGGCTCCATATCGAGCCACCAAACGGTTTTTCAGTAAACAAAAGGGAGAAAATTTGCTTTGGCTGAATGAACGTGCAAAAACGTGTCTAAATTTGCAAAGAAATAGTCATTTTTTCCGAAATAACGTACTAATTTACAACTATAAAAAGGATATTATTTCCAATTATGATAGACATCAAATATAGTCATCTATTTCTTGCTTTCGTTTCAAAAAAACTTCTAATGCTTTATTATCACGTTCCATTAATCCATCAAAATGACTATCATCCTCAACTAATTCTTTATAGCCCCAAATCGCAGTAATATCGCATGCTCTAAAATAATCATAGTACCATTCTACAGGCAAAAGTCGATCAGAAACATCAAAAAGTTCAGAAGGATACCAAGAAGGATAGTTATGCTCCTCACCCTTTATGAGATAATGTAAAGAATCCCTCCAGAGACAGACTCCATATACTGTATATACTCTTCCGATTTCTAACTCGAAGACCGTTTCTGTAGAATATCCTATACTCAAGGCTTTTTCAGATATGTCTTTTCCTGTATTTGCTATGCATCTGGCTTTCATCTCTTGTATCCCTCCTAATTTTTAAACTTAAAGTCATCAAATTGACCGGTTTTTGTGTTCTTCAAATAGTGAATCTCGTACCCATTTACATTTTGTGTCATCTTAATCCAACCTTCTTCTACTGGCCAACGAGGATCAGTCATTCCTTTCCTAATAGGAACTGGCCTACCTGCATTTGGATTCGACATAACTTGTTTCATTGCCAACTGTTCATTTAGATTCTGAGGGGTGGTTCTACCCGTGGTTCCTCTGCCTAAAGGTTTAACAAGTACATCATCTACATTTCTTAAAGCATTAACTGTCCCCTTAGCAAGCTTCTCAGCTTCATCGATCTCCTTCTCAACCACTTCCCCCTCAACTTTCTTGATCATATTGAGGGACGCATCTTTCGCCTCACTCATCCACCCCCGAGGCGCCGGCCCCACTCCCGCATACGCCGGTTGCCAGGAAACGGAGGCGACGCTTTTGACTAATTCGTCCCATTGTGTCTTGAACAGGCGGGCCGTTTCCGCAAACGGCGCTTTGATGACTTGATGGTAGATCGTGTGGAAGATCGTCTTCATGGTATCATCGCGCACGACATGTTTCACTTTCGCAAGGGCGGAGGCGGCATCGATCGCCTTCGCACCCTTGATCGCCGCTTTTCCCGCCATTCCGGCCCCTTTAGCGGGAGGAACCATCGACGCAAGCAACATTCCTCCTGCCAGCAGCCGACCCCTGATCGAAAGGCGCTCGCCGGTGATCGAGTCGTACTCGCCAAATACGCGCTGTACGTCATACCAGCCGAGAAGCTCCAAACCGAATTCCTTCATGTTGTCCGCGAGCGTCTCGTCCACTTGGTGCATCGCGGCGGCGGCGCGATACAGAAGTTCTTCCGCTTCGTTCAGTTTGTCTTCATAACGCTTCAGCCAATGAACGAGTTCGTCCCGCAGCGCTTCGATGGCGGGCGTGCTGACGCCGGGGAGGTCCATCGCAAGGGAAGAGGGCTCCCATGACAGCGTCGTCCGCGCCCGCTCGCAAGCGTCTTTGGCATCGGGAATGTGCTTCGCGACCGCTTCCAACTCATCCGGTTTCAACCGAATCATGTGATTACAACTCCTCTATCCTTCGACGAAGACGGGCGATTTCCCTGCTGATTTCATCGACCAATTCATCCGCCGTCGCCTCAATCCGCGCCTCGATTTGCTTTAAATCGGCATAGACCCACTCATACGCTTCCCGCGCCTCCCCTTGCCAGTACGGAATAGATTCATCGTTGGCGCGATAAAAGCCGCGAATGCCACCTTGAAATTCTTCCATCGCTTCATGCACTTGCCCTTGGTAAGATTGCAAAATGGCCATCGCTGCTTCGTAAGCCCTCCGCTTCATTTCCTTTTCAATCGAATCTACTATCGATGACACTTGTATTCCCTTCCCGGTTAAAGTGGCGAAATAATGGCCAATATCAAGCTATCCCCTGCTGTTTCAAATAAAAACTTTACATCGTCCCTCCATTGAACCCTCCCTCTAGTTTTTGTTGATATCTAACAGTCTATGGTGCGCTTCGCATTTCGCACCCTCTCGACAAAAATCGGGAGGATTTTTTTATCTTCCTGTCGAATAAAACCTTGAAACACAAGGAAAGCAAAGGAGTTTGCTCATCATGGACGTTCGAATTCGGGCCATTTATGAAAGTTCTTATTTGAATATAATAAGCGCCCTGTTCAAAGATCTTGACCTTCCTCAGTTGATGGATCATCTCGTCCCCGTGAATCCGTAATGCCAAACTCGAGCCAGCGATATCGTCAAGCTAATCGTTCTGGATATCTTGAGCGGCCGGCAAGCGCTCGTTCATTTGGAACAATGGGCGCATGACATCGATTTGCCGAAGCTGATTCGGCCAAGGCTGGAGCCGTCTTGGTTCAACGACGATGCCATCGCGCGTCATTGGGATCGCCTGTATGAGGCGAATCTCCATCAAGTCCTTTCGTCTTGCCTCGTGCAGATCTACAAGAAAGAAGGTCTCTCTCTTCGCGTCTTCCACGCCGATACGACGGACAAGACCGTTTATGGCGCGTATGAATCGGTCTCGTCAGAGGCCCTGCAGATCACACATGGCTACAACCGGCACCATCGTTGGCAAAAACCAATCGGTTTCGGGCTGATCGGCAACGAGGATGGCATCCCGTTTTACGGCGATGTGCACGACGGCAACCTGACGGACAAAACGTGGAATCCGGAGGTGCTCTCCCGTGTCCATGAACAGCTGAGGCAAGCCAAAATCGGAGACGATTGGATTTATGTGGCGGATTCCGCTGCGATGACGAAAGACACACTGACGCAAACGAAGGCCGCCAACGCCTTTTTGATCACGCGAGGCCCTTCATCGCTTCGGATCGTCAAAGCCGCGCTTTTGGAGGCAGATGCCCAACCCGATTCGGCGTGGAGCGATCCCTTTCCGTTGGCTGAGAAAAACGGCGCCACGTATCGGGTATGGGAAACGGCCTCGACTTATGAAGGCCATCCGGTTCGGCTGATCGTCGTCGAATCGAGCGCGCTCGACCAGCGAAAAGGAAAGACGCTCGACAAAGAGCGGACCAAAGAAGCGGAGCTTCTTCGCGAGGAACAAGCCCGTTGGGAACGCCACCCCTTCTCTTGTCGGGCAGACGCCGAACAAGCCTTGGCCTCCCTCAAGGCGTCCCTTCGCTCCCAGTTTCATCGGGTGGAAGCCGCAGTCGAAGAGATCGTGCGCCCGAAAAAACGGCGCGGACGACCGAAAAAAGGGGCAGAACCCGAGATGGAGACGCTGTATTTCGTGCGTCTTGGCGTCGAATTCGACCCAAACGCTTGGGAACAGGCGAGACGGAAAGCGTCCCGGTTTGTCCTCGTTACGACCGTTCCGAAGGAATGGAAGGGTCAACCGATGGAGGCAAAAGAGATCTTGAAGTTGTATAAAGGCCAAATCTCCGTGGAGATGAACTTCTCTTTCTTGAAAGACCCGTTCTTTACGGATGAGATTTACGTCAAAAAACCAGAACGGGTCGCGGTATTGGGCTATCTGTTTCTG
>NZ_LQYX01000085.1:0-3918 GCF_001587475.1 Geobacillus sp. B4113_201601 | reverse complement strand
GTCCGTTCATCACACCAGAACGCCCGTTAAAGGGCGCCGGAGGCCGCAAGCTGACCCGACCGACCGGGCAAGCGATCTTTCAGTTGTTCCGGTATGTGAAAGTCGTCCTACTGGAGCTGCCGGATGGACGCATCCAACGCGCGCTAGGAAAACCGCTCACCCCTGATCAGCGAAGGATCCTAGAGGGATTGGGCATGGACGAGAGCATTTACGTGTAACGTCATACGGAACGACTAGCGATGGTAAAAAAAGGATTGCCATCGCTCGTTGTGTTGGTCGAAATGTTATTCTAAAAAACGAAATAAAAAATCCTTTCTTTCTACCCTGTTAGGGTGCGAAATGTGAGTATAATAGTGAATTCAAAAACAATATGCATCGATTTTGCTTTTTGTATCGGTTCAACTATCGAGTATCCAGATTCCTCTTCAACGTCGAAATCGTCATTTGTTGAAACAGAAAGACGAAGTCATCATCGCCATCCATGTCCTTGGAAAGTTGTTGGGCTTCACTTCCGAACGGGCTTGGCACCGGTTTGTGATTGGGAATTTGTTTCCCAAGGACTTGTTCCCTGAGCGTTCTCGGTACAACCGTCGCTGCCGAGCGCTTAGCTTTGCGATCAAGTGGATTCGGCACCAGCTAGCCAAGCGTGGGCAACACCATGCGTATGCGGTCGTGGACAGCTTGCCGATCGAGCTGTGTCATTCAGCTCGAATGCATCGCGTCAAACGATTCCGTGGAATTGCCGATATTGGCTATTGTGCTTCCAAAAGGATCACTTTCTATGGGTGGAAACTTCACCTGCAGGTCACCGACCAAGGGCTTCCGATGGGATATGTTGTCACCGAAGCGTCTTGTCACGACCGGGTGGCCGCTGAAACCGTCATGATGCAAATTCCACATCCGTATAACCTCGGTGACAAAGGGTATATCAGCCAAAAGCTGCAAAAGAAACTGTACGAAGAGCACCGAGTCGCTTTTTGGACGCCCGTTCGAAAAAACCAGCGAATTCGCCAATCGGACGCATGGAAACAGTGAATGAAGCGAAAACGTAAAGTGGTGGAAACCGTGTTTTCGATTTTAGTCGATTCGTATCGGATCACCGAGATTCGAGCGAACTCGGTTTCTGGATTTGAAACGGCACTGGATGGTATTTTACTGGCTTACTCGCTTGTTGTTCTTGGGCTAGTTGAGCGTCAGCGCTCAACCAGCCCTAGTGTGACCAAGGAATAAGCCAACAAGATGCCATCGAGTGCCACTTCAAACCCGGCAATGGAATTCGCTCGAATGTCGGTGATCCGGTATTGGTCTACGAGAATCGAAAACACCGTCTCGATGACTTTGCGTTTTTTCCTGATCCATTCTTCCCATGCCTTGGATGGGCCGTGCTTTTGATTGTGTCGAGACGGTGTCCAGAACACGGCTTGGTGTTCTTCGTACAGCTTTTCTCGAAGAGCGTGGCTGATGTACCCTTTGTCCCCAAAGTTGTAGGGATGAGGGATTTGAGTCATCACCGTTTCAGCGGCTTTGACGTCGTGGCAGGACGCTTCCGTCACGACATAGCCCATGGCCAGCCCTTGATTGGTCACTTGAAGATGCAGCTTGAAACCGTAGTACCATTGCTTTTTGGAAGCACAATACCCCATATCCGCGATCCCTCGAAATCGCTTGACGCGCTGCATTCTCACGGGATGGCACAACGGAAGAGGCAAGCTGTCGACGACCGCATAAGCATGGTGTTGGCCACGTTTCGCCAGCTCATGACGGATCCATTTGATGGCGAAACCAAGCGCTCGGCAGCGGCGGTTGTATCGGGAGCGTTCAAGAAACGAGCCGTTTGTGAACAAATTTCCCGTGACAAAACGATGCCAGGCTCGTTCGGAAGAAAAGCCCAGCAGCTTCCCCAAAAGGTGAACCGCCATGACCACTTCGTCTTCTTGCTTGACCAAGTGACGGTTGCGGCGATGAAGATACATTTGAATCAACGACAGTTGGGCAGAAACAAAACAGAAAATAGCGGCATATTGTTTTTGAAGTTTGGCTGGATCTGTAGTAAAATGAAAGTGCTCTTGCATGGGGGATCTCTCCTTTCGAATGTTGGGTGACACTTTCATTCTACTGGAGATCCGCCAGCAAGGGCTATTTTTATGCTTGTCTGAGTTTTATCTAGCACCACGGGTTTTATTTATATCTTTGCAGGAGAGAAAAGGAGAAATCGCCAATTAATATTAGCGATATCTAAGATTACAGCGAACGATGAGAACAAGAAATATCAACTATATGAAAATACAACATAATAGCTAGGAGGAGACTATACATGATTTTAGGAATTGGCTTAATTATCATAGGGGTTATCTTATTACCGTTCGGAGTGGTTTCATTAAAAGAAAGTTGGGAGGAAAAAAAGGATTTAAGCTTTAAAAGGAAAATGGTTGTTATCTTCTTAGAGATTTTAGATGTTTTCTCAACACCTATTCTTTCAGCTTGGTTGTTAGGATTGTCACTTCTTATGATTATCGGAGGTTTATCGGTAATTTTGCTAAAAATGTAAAAAGAATGTAAAATATAAAACTATTTATATGGTACTATTTACATATTATAGTATATATAGTAATATATTCAATGTATTATATATATTTTGGGGGGGAGAAATTTTATGAGTTTCATTTCCAGTCTTTTACACAAAGCTTTCCCGAACGATCCGAAATTCCTTCAAAAATCCATTGCTAATGGTGCTGCTAAAGGGGCAGCTTGGGGAGCGGCAACTGGTGGAACGATTGAAATGGTCCTAAGTGGAGGTAACAAACAGAAAGTTGAGGTTGGTACTGCTGCAGGAGCAGTATGGGGAGGTAATATTGGTGCCATAAAGGGCGCTATCTCTGGATCTATTAGATATGGAATAGGTGTAGCTCTCTTTGGTAAAGCCCGTTAATTAATAAAAAGAGGCTGACTCAAAAGGTTGCTGAACCGACCTTGTTGAGGTCAGCCTCTCCTTTCTTTTTTCTCTTTTTGGTTGTTATTGGATATTTGTCAAGAAAAATCGTTTTTATTATTGGAGGTATAGAATTATGATCGAATCTATTATTGTTTGTGAACATACAACAGATGATTTTAAACCAATTAATAAAAAAAGTATCTTTTTTCCAAATGATTTTTCCGTGAAAATGCCGCACTGGCGCGGATTTTCATCCCCGGGTGGAGGGCAAACCATTGCCCATGGATCTTTTCCGTACAAATATTAGTTAAATTATCTTCAGTTAAAAAAGACAGTGAAATTTTATTCCATTGGTATATTAGTAGTGAACCTGATGAACCTATCGCCACTTATTCAATACCTTTAAAAGCTAATTTGAATACGCCAAGATATGCTGTTGGAGGATTACAGATTGCTCACTTACTTAATCAAAAGGAGTTCAATATTTTTCAAAAATGGTTTGTATTAGTTGAATATGAAGGAGTATTTCATAGGGTAGAATTTGAAATAAGACCCCTTAACGTTGGAACCAATAACAACAGTTATTCCCCTATATCTCGTTATTCGTGGAGCGTGTAAAACTCATATATTACAAGTGGTGATGAATTTTGATGAAGATTCATTATAAATCGATCTTAACAATATTATTATTATTCTCAGTCTTGACCATTGGAATCACTTTGAGAATATTAGAGATTCCAATGTATGGATTAAAAAGCATGTCATATTTTCTCGCTTTTTTTATTTCATTATTTGGTTCATTAGTTGCATCGCTTACATCACTATTATGGGATATATAGTGAGTCTCATTGTAAATTAGCACATTATTTCAGAATCCCTTTTTCAAATTATTTCAGGCGGATTCCGAAAGAATGTGCAAAATTTTTGCGGATTGTTCCGGATTTTGCACATTCTTTCGGAACGTTTGCACGCTCTTTCAGATGAAG